>JACDNV010000017.1 GCA_017656425.1 Candidatus Neomarinimicrobiota bacterium
GATTATCATCAACACTACCATCATAGCTTAATACTCCGGACTCATTCTCTTGAATAGTAATGGTACTTGTACCAAATACAGTTTCAAATCCAGCAAAAATTGTCATTAACATAATAATGACAATTAAGCAATTAACCTTCTTAAACTTAATCATTTCATCACCCCCTCTTTAATATTATAAACAATTGTTACTATAAAAAATTAATATGAAAGATAACAGCAATTTTGAGTAAAAGGTTAAATATTTTCGTAAGTGGTATATGGTCTGTTAAATTTTATGTTAAAATTTTATAGTGAAATGAGGAAGATACCTCTGGTTAACTAATAAAGAGGAAGTATCCATAGCACCTAAGACTTTTAAGGAAATTCAATCCTTTAATGATTTTATTATGCAAGTATATTATAAGATTAGGCCAAGGTTAAGTGACATTCTTAAAAATGTTTAGATGGGGGAACTGATTAAGTAGAGAGATAGAATAATAGGAAAAAACCTTTTCAAAGTACACCCAGGATAAAGAAATGGTGTTATACAGTTAAGAAATGCATTGTAGCACATTTGGGAGATTTAACCGATGTTAGTATACACAGCATGAGATATGAAAAGGGAGATACGTATTGCAGCTCAAAGAGCCTCTTTGAGGAAGGAGTTTTCTCCGACATTTACGTAAATTTCTAAGGAGATAACCAGGCTGGATAGATAAAAAAGGTATATAAAATAAATGATTCTTTTCCTAAAAGGTATGAAAGCTTATAGTGAAATCTTTAATAAATCAAAATGTAAAACAAAACTAAACAGGGGGTAACTCTTATCTATGCTTTACAACTTCAACAGAGTTCTATTGCTTTTCCATTATAATTGACAAATTTTCGTCTCCTCTTATTTATATCTATTTTATCAACAACATCTTCTTTGATATTATATGACCAGGATATTCAAGCTTATAGACATAAATACCACTGCTTAGATTCTTCGCATCAAAATGAACTTCATGCTTCCCTGGTGATGCAACTCCATTAAACAGCTCAGCTACTTTATTTCCTCTTATATCATATATATCTAACTTAACATTAACCTTATATGGAACACTAAATTTAATCATCGTGGATGAGTTGAATGGATTTGGATAATTTTGAGATAGGCTAAATCCATTCACAAAATTAGATTCAGTATAATCTATCGCATTTCCATTCAAATACTCATCTTCACCTGCTAAATGACAAAGAAATACTTCAAGATTTGTATATCCTCCTGCTCCAATTTCATTTCTATCTAAAGGATCATTTGAATCAAGCCCATGCTCATCTTCCCAGTCATCTGCTATTCCGTCATGATCATTATCTGTATAAGGTGTCCCAGATTCCAACTCAGGCCATCCACCGACATCACTCGGTGAATCAATAATGCCATTATTACCGTACTTCGCTATCCCTTTCTTAACATCATCTATGATATCTTCATCTACTTTATCTCTCTTTGGTATAGTACACCCTGCTTTATCAAGAACCAGTTCATATGCTTCCTCTGCTGTCTGCTGATTTATTGGCATTGCATCCCATGGAGCATCCAGCTTAATATAATTACTACCCTTAACTCCCTTCCAGTTATCAGCAGTAATATCATCATGTCCGTAAAAATAATTATCACTGACATACCAGCTACCTTTATCATCTAATGACCTTGCACTCGGTTCAGCAATGTAAATTGCTGTCGAAGCGGGCCCTGGTTTAAAATAATTTGCAATCATATTGATAGTGCTAAACGTATGTTCCGGATCATTCGGTTGTTTAGCTTCTGCACCATAAATACTTTGATAACCCCAATTGTATAGTACATTGTTTCTAAAATCGTTATATCCACAACCAGAAGCCCATCGAGGATTTCGACTGTCATTATGTACTATTAGATTATGATGCCAGGTCCCATAGTTGTTCCCCCATATACCTCCAAAGCGATGTGAATCTGAACCATCTTTAGGACATGCCTCTGAGATAATACACCACTGCACGGTAGTTGAATCATTATGGTAAAGTGAAAAAACTTCATCAGTGCCCCAACTGACTGAAACATGATCAATAATTATATTCTTATGAGACCTTCCAGACAACGCATCTCTATCAGGATTGACTGAGGGATCATTTCTTACTCGTATATATCTTATAATCACATTATCTGCACCTATCGAAAGGCTACCCCTAATAGTTATTCCACCACCTGGTGCTGTTTGCCCAGCAATTGTAATATCATCATTACTTATTGTGAAATTGCCTTTTATTTCACCTGATACTTTGAATACTACAATTCTTGGTCCTGAAGCACTTATAGCTGCTCCAAAACTGCCAGAACCTGAACTATTGAGGTTTGTTACCTCATATACCTTGCCCCCACGACCCCCTGTCGCATATTTACCATATCCTTCAGCTGTAGGAAATGCCAGTTGGCGAGGTAAAAGAACACGGGTAGAAAACAAAATAAGAGTTGTGACTAATACAAACCTAATTAATAAAGTCGACTTCATATGCGTTTCCTCCTATAAATATATATTATTAATTACATCTTAAATACTCATCTTCACCTGCTAAATGACAAAGAAATACTTCAAGATTTGTATATCCTCCTGCTCCAATTTCATTTCTATCTAAAGGATCATTTGAATCAAGCCCATGCTCATCTTCCCAGTCATCTGCTATTCCGTCATGATCATTATCTGTATAAGGTGTCCCAGATTCCAACTCAGGCCATCCACCGACATCACTCGGTGAATCAATAATGCCATTATTACCGTACTTCGCTATCCCTTTCTTAACATCATCTATGATATCTTCATCTACTTTATCTCTCTTTGGTATAGTACACCCTGCTTTATCAAGAACCAGTTCATATGCTTCCTCTGCTGTCTGCTGATTTATTGGCATTGCATCCCATGGAGCATCCAGCTTAATATAATTACTACCCTTAACTCCCTTCCAGTTATCAGCAGTAATATCATCATGTCCGTAAAAATAATTATCACTGACATACCAGCTACCTTTATCATCTAATGACCTTGCACTCGGTTCAGCAATGTAAATTGCTGTCGAAGCGGGCCCTGGTTTAAAATAATTTGCAATCATATTGATAGTGCTAAACGTATGTTCCGGATCATTCGGTTGTTTAGCTTCTGCACCATAAATACTTTGATAACCCCAATTGTATAGTACATTGTTTCTAAAATCGTTATATCCACAACCAGAAGCCCATCGAGGATTTCGACTGTCATTATGTACTATTAGATTATGATGCCAGGTCCCATAGTTGTTCCCCCATATACCTCCAAAGCGATGTGAATCTGAACCATCTTTAGGACATGCCTCTGAGATAATACACCACTGCACGGTAGTTGAATCATTATGGTAAAGTGAAAAAACTTCATCAGTGCCCCAACTGACTGAAACATGATCAATAATTATATTCTTATGAGACCTTCCAGACAACGCATCTCTATCAGGATTGACTGAGGGATCATTTCTTACTCGTATATATCTTATAATCACATTATCTGCACCTATCGAAAGGCTACCCCTAATAGTTATTCCACCACCTGGTGCTGTTTGCCCAGCAATTGTAATATCATCATTACTTATTGTGAAATTGCCTTTTATTTCACCTGATACTTTGAATACTACAATTCTTGGTCCTGAAGCACTTATAGCTGCTCCAAAACTGCCAGAACCTGAACTATTGAGGTTTGTTACCTCATATACCTTGCCCCCACGACCCCCTGTCGCATATTTACCATATCCTTCAGCTGTAGGAAATGCCAGTTGGCGAGGATAAAGAATGCAGGTAGAAAACAAAATAAGAGTTGTGACTAATACAAATCTTATCAATAAAGTCGACTTCATATACATTTCCTCTTATTTATATCTATTTTATCAACAACACCTTCTTTAACTTTAAATAATAGCCCATCAACTCTACACCTATTACAATAGATAGTAGGCGATATAGAAAACACAGCAATTTAAATATAAACTAGAATATTCCTTATTCTCTTACCTAAACTCATATTACTCTAATCACATAGATCATCAGCATTACTACTTCTCATATTGTCCCAGTGAATTATCCACAGTGATTAATTTAACTAATATTCAAACGACTGAAATTGGGACTAAAGCTTTCATTAACTTCATACATATTTCATATATTTTAATAAACAACTAAATATATATGAAAAAAATTGATTCGACAAATATAAATAAATAAGCGGTTATTTTATTTAACCAGAGGCAAAGAAATATATATCTTCTGATGTGGGAAAACCTGTATAAATATACCCAACTTTTGTTTCAAGCTATATTCTAATAATATCTTATCAGTCGGACCCATTTTTACTTCCAAATATGGAATCTGAAAATAGATCTAAATAATAACTATAACAGACGCTTCAAAATGTGCACTATTTTCATAATTCTATCTTATATGTTGTTTTCTCTCCTAAATTTCACTTCACAAATATACTTTTCTTAATTAACATTATCATTCATTTTATAAGAATACATCTGGATATTCTGTATACTCCATTATATGAGACTCTAATGAAATATAATCCAGTACATAGATTAGAAGCATCCCAAACAACTGTATGTTCCCCTGATTCCAATTTCTTATGCAAAAGCTTTTCTTTTTCTTTTCCAGTGATATCAAAAACTTTAATACTTACCACATCTGTCTGTGGAACAAAAAATCTTATTTGTGCTTCGGCATTAAAAGGGTTTGGATAAATCGGATATAGCTTAAATTCCGAGGTAATTTTGCAATTTTGCCTGACTGCACTTTCTTTTGAAATGTTAAAAATTATCCGCTGATAAGAAGTAAGAGGAGGATTTCCATTATCTGTTACTTCAAGAATAATATGTATTTGCTTGCCCGGCTCATTAGGAACAATAAAGCTGGCATTGTTTTTCGAGTAAGGATTTTTAATAGTAACTTTAGTTACAGCATTGTCTGCATCATAATATTGCCACCAGTAAAATGTTAGACTATCTCCATCTGGATCTATTGTGGGTGATGCATCAAGGGTAACGGTTTCATTAGGTTTAACTGTTCTCACATTACTACCTACAAATTGGGCGATAGGCTGATGATTGGCTTCTTTATAATTCGAGGCTACACACCAATCCATCCGAGCTGCAAAATCATTTTGTGCTGGAATAATCCATCGCCAGTACATTTTATTGCGGTTACCATCATCATTAACATTTCCTTTATCAGTGACATGATTCGGTTTGTTGACTGGATCATCATATTCTGAACGGCCTCCCCAACCTCCAAGTGTATAATCTTTATAACTCTCGAGTCCATTATTAACTAAATGCAAAAATGATGGTGTATCTCCTTCACTAACATAAGACTGTGGATACAGAGCTCCCAATCGACCATGATTACGTTTTACATTTTCGTATAACCAAGAGCTTGACATATATTTTTGCTGTTCGGAAGGATTTTTACTATAACTACCAACGCTCTGGTAGTCCCAGACATTATCCCACCGATAAGCTTCGTTAATATATGCCTCTTTAACATTGTTCTCTATCCATTCACCACCTCCATCCTGATACCATATACAATAGATGCGTATTTTAGATACCGCATATTCAAACTGTTCCTTTGTGTACTCTCCAGAATATTTAAGTCTCCATAAAGCTGAAGCAACAGTATTGGCACCACCCCAGCAAGCTATATGTACAGGTCTGGTATCTTCGTCTAATAGTGTCTTAATAATCAATTGCTCTCCTGGAGTATTTTTTGTTTCCATATCAGGAGGGTCCTTATACAAATCATTAGGATTTTCATTCCCTACCCTTATTATACCCCGCAAATAGTCTGCATCAGGATAATCAGGATTATGTATACGCAAATTTGGTAAAATTTGTTCATAAGCATCTAATTCTCCTTCAATCCATTTTTCTTTACTGTGTCCCGTTTTTTGAAATTTAGAATTATTCTGAATTATACCAAATACATCAAAATCACAGGTATAAAGCAGGAAGCGTATCATTGAACTACGATCATCTATTTCCCCATCTGTAGTAACTATTATGCGAGGTTTAACATGCTGATCTGAAGCTATTAGAAAAATAACTTAAACAAAATAAAAATAAATACAATAAAACACCAATAAATGTTTATTAGATGTTTTCTTTTGTGCATCTCAAACTCCTCAATATTATTTCCTTCCATTTTTCTTTTAAACAATCTTAGACTTTAACTTTTAGTTTTATAAATTGTTATTTTATTTAATCAATAAACACTTTAAAGTTTTTATGAAATTTTCTGTACTCATTCGAATTATATATATTCCAGATGCCATATCCGAAGCCTCCCAAATTAGTGTATGTGTTCCTGAATTTATATTTCCATTTAATAAAGTCTTTATCAATCTTCCTTTGCTATCATATACAGAAATATTTACGTAACTGGCTTGAGAAATGGAAAACTTTATTCTTGTCTGTACATTAAATGGATTGGGATAAATGGAATATAATTTGAATTTTGACTGGCTAGTATCTTCAGATTTTACAATTGAAGTTGTATTACCAACATTGCCTGCACCAGCTACGACAATTGATTTTACATCTTCAACAGAATCCATTTCGTATGTGTAGGGAGGATCAAATACAGGGAAAGAATTTTTAACAAAAGTTGGTTGCGAACAGTTCACAAACATTAAATTATTCCATCCTATCTCCCCATTCTTTTTGCTAACACCTCCATAATCTGCCCATGCATCATTTATCTTTTCAAAATAGCAACTTTCTACTCTTATATGACATTCAACTCTCAATCCAATACAATAATCATTACCAATACTGTTATAATAACAATTATAAATGTGAACTTGGCCATATCTGACTCTCGGCATTCTACCTTTGATGTTATTAGAATACCAATTATGATGTAAAGTTACGCGTAACTTACCTCTATCAGAGGTTCGATCATCTCTATTACCAATCCGATGGGCAAAATTATGAGAACCAGTAGAGGTAAAATAAAATTTACACCATGAAATCGTTACATAGTCATCACCCCTCACTACAGAAAGAAGTTCATCCGAACTGTTGTAAAATGTACATTTAGTTATAAATACCTTTTGTGCACCTGACACTTCCATATCATCAGAACCTGATGGACCAAAGGTGAGTCCTTGAAAAATATAGTTTGAACCTCTAACTCCGACAACACCACCATAAAGTCCTGAATTTGAGTCAAAACCAATTATAGTTTTATTAGAACCGATTATAATATCTCCTATATTAAGTCTTCCTTTTACTATTACAATTCTAGGATTATCATCTTTTACAGCTGATTCAAAATCAGAAACCCGCCACCTGCACCCCCAGTTGTACCTGCGTATCTAGCGTAACCATCAGGAACGGCAATTGTTTGTGCATTTGTCGAAAACGTAACTATTAACAAAATAGTAGATAAAGTTAACCTTTTGTAAACCATATCTTCTCATTCCATCATTATTTTAATCTTAATTAATAACCTCAATCGTATATTAAATCCCTAAGGTTTCACGTCAACAATCACTCGTTTATAACGGGTAAGTGGAGGTTTACCTGTATCGGTTATTTCCAAAATGATATGCATTGTACCGTAGGAAAAAACTCGCTTTGTTGGTACATAGAACCAGGCGTTGGCTTTATCGGCATTTTCTATTTTCACAGGTTGGCCGGTGCGAGCACTCGATGTGGTAAATGTGCCTACCTCACCATAATAAAACCAATTGTATCGCAAAGAATCCCCATCTGGGTCTGATGCTTTTGCACTGAGTTCTACTTTCTCTCCCAATTTTGCTTTTATTCTTTCAGGACATGTTAATTGTATAACCGGCGGATGATTAGCTTCTTCGTAAGGTTTAATCGTCCAGTCCATTCTTGCGGCAAAGTCGTTCTGATAAGCTTCTCTCCAGCGCCATATTGTCTCATGGTTACCAGTATGCCATTTCCCATCTACACCAAGCACTTCATCCTCAGCATCAGTCCAGAATGGGCGAGTTTCTGGCTCCAAAAACCATTTCCTCATTCTTGGTGTATAAAATTCATAACGACCACCCCAGCTTCCCCAATCTGGGTGTTCAGGATTACCAAGGCCATTATTTATCAAATAAAGAAATGTCGGCGAATCTCCTTCCATCAAATATTTTACTTTAGGATATTGAGCTCCAAGCGGACCTTTGCTACGAATATGTTCATCCAGCCAAGGATTATCTACAAGACTGAAATCCGCTCCCACAAACCTGCCGTGGAAATTATCACCACTAATTCCACTCCATGTGGCATAATGATAGGCACCACCAGCATGAAATCCAGGACTGGCAATGTAGAAAAGGTCTGGAAACGTCTTCCTTATCCAGGGGCCACTATCATCCTGATCAGAAATTGTATATACACGCAGTTTTTTTACAAATTTTTCTACCTCCTCCTTCGAACGAGTATGGCTTACTTTCCAAAGAGCCTGCGCCAGACAGTTTGGACCACCCCATACCAGTACCCAAACAGGACGGGGATCATCACGATCGACGACCTCAATAATCATTTCTGAGCCCGGGGAATCCATACCTTCACCTACGGCACGCATACCATATTCTGGTTTCCCTTCTCGTATAATAGATAATAAATATTCTGCCTTTGGGAAACCAGACTCATGCTTAAGCAAATTGTCTCTAACTTTGCCATAAGCCTTTACAATTTCCCGAATCCGCCACGCAGCAGTCTTATTTTTTTGATGGATTGAAGTTGTAGCAATCAAAGCCTCAACATCCCACATATTAGAATATACTAAAAAACGTACCATCGACATGGCGTCGTCGGGTTCGTTCTCTATATCTGTAAGAACGATTACCCGCGGTTTGGTATAGGTTTCAGCCATTAAAAAACTACTACAATACAACAGTAGTATCAAACTAATTAGTAATAAATTACTTTTCATAACAATGCCCCTTCTTTTTTAAATTCATCACTAAAATATCTTCCTTATTATCGCTACATTTTTATAACAATCCTTTTACCCTCATATACAACAACTCTATCTGGTTCAGTCGTAATTTCAACTCCAACACCCCTTCCTCTGTCAACAAGCACAATATAGAAAGTTCTTTTCTTCAGCATTCCAGGGAAATACCCTTTTATTGGCTCTATAGTCAATTGTCTATTTTCATCATCCCATTTGAATTCTATTATACAATAGACTCCTTTCTCATAATTGTAATTATCACATTCATCTTCATAAAGTTTGAAATTGCCATCGTAACCAGGATATATTCTAATTTCCAATGGATCCGATGATTCTGTAGCATATTGAATAAACGGTCCCATAGGCACAATAGAACCTGCTTTAACAAATATCGGAATCTCATCAATAGGAGTAGGGACTTGCAATGTTTGACCACCGGAATATCTCTTACCTGTCCAGAAATTATACCATTTTTCACCTACTGGAAGATACACATACCGATAAGAAGCCTTAGGTTCTGTCACTGGACAAACCATAATAGCCTGCCCAAACATGAATTGATCAGCAATATTATAAACATGTGTATCATTCATAAAATCCATTACCAGAGCTCGCATTAATGTGTATCCCTCGCTAGTCACTTTCCACGCCTGAGAGTAAATGTACGGCATAAGACGATATCTTAAATTGTCAAATTTTACTAACGCTTCATAAACCCAATGACCAGGTTCACCAAACCTCCAAATTTCTCTGGGAATATCCGTTCCATGCGCTCGAAATATTGGACAAAAAGCCCCATATTGGAACCAACGCACATAGAGTTCCTTATAATTATCATCCTCTACTCCTCCATCAAACTCACCATTACGGAACCACGCACCACGTCCCAGCTTACCGACTTCAGACGATTGGACAAAGAAACCACCAATATCTGTCGTCCAGTATGGTAATCCAGATAAGCAAAAATTTAATCCTGCAGGTATTTGATTCCTGAACACCTTCCAACTGGCAACAATGTCACCAGACCAGGTAATTGTAGCATATTTCTGCTGCCCAGCGAAAGCAGAACGCGTCAGGTTCACTACCCTTTTTTTATCTGTTGTTTTACGTTGATTTTCATAAATACCTTTCGAATGCATGAGTGAATAAGCGTTCAAATAACGTGCCCCAGATCCAATAGCTGGTTTCATTTTCTCTTTGAAAGCATCATAGTTAAAATCCCAGCCATCGAGTTCGGGTTCTGTGGCATCAGACCACCAGGCATCGATTCCTTTTGAAAACAATCCCTCATAAGCTTGTTCCCAAAACAGTGCTCTAGCATCAGGATTAAAAGCATCATAAAAAGGACTGCCTACAGTATCGTATAAAAACCCTTTATATTTAATCATCTGTTTATAATCAACACTTCTAAAAGATATTTTTGGCCAGATAGAAATCATCATTTTAACATTATACAAGTTATGAAGGGTATCCATCATAGCTTCTGGATCTGGAAATCGCTCTTTGTTGAATCGTTTTTCTCCCCAGTGCCCATCATCCCAATATTGCCAATCCAGCACAATACCATCCAATGGAATCCTTCTTTTTCTATATTCCCGAACAACATTTATTATTTCATCCTGAGTTTTATAGCGTTCTTTCGACTGTAAATAGCCATATGCCCATTTAGGAAATAAAGGGACGTGGCCAGTTAGTTCACGATAGTGATTAATAACTGTATCTGGTTCAGGTCCATAAATGAAGAAGTAATGGATTGCATCACCGACTTCAGACCACAAATAAGATTCATAAGGAGAATCATTAAATCTTGTATATGAATAATTATCCCACAGAATCCCATAACCTTTCGTAGATATTAAAAAAGGAACAACAGCTCTTTTATTATGCTGAAACAATTCAGCATAATGTCCCCGCCAGTTGAAAACCCCCTCTTGATGTTGTCCTAATCCATATAAAGCTTCATTATCTACCCACTCAAAAAATTGTTTAATGCTAAAAGTTTTTTCACCTTCAACTTCAACAGGAATAATCAGCCTTGATCCTTCTCGAAAAACAATTTCACTTTTTAAATCTTTAACAGTTATTCTACCACTGAATCGGTTGATTTCAACTTTAAGTTTCCTAGTCATCAAATAGATAAGATTTTTATTTTTACGAATCTGGAATTTAACCTCCTTCAATGGTTTCTTTGGTACAATCAAGCTGGTTGGACGGCATCCGGAATCAGTAGGCGAAGCAACAATTTCAATAACATCTTCATCCCAAAATTGCACATTTACATACTGGACACCTGATATTTCAGAGTTTTTTGGCTCTATCATAATTCCATTATTTATTTCTTCATAAGTTTGACCTATTGTTAAACTTATCAATATTAACATAATTAATAATATAAATCCCCTTTTGAATGTCATAAGATCTCCTATCATTAATTATACTAATTTCCACATAGCATTGCTAACAAAAATTCATTCCGTCTTATTCATCAATCAAAATGCTTCCATAGAATCATTAAGCAACTCCTTATCATAAATATTACTATCATCCAGATGATAATCCCCTCACTAACCTCAGCAATGGAATATTTTCATCCAATTTAGAATGTTAAAATCGTAGTGAAAATTATTCCTCATTCAAACAAAATATTCAACAATTAAGAATTTTTGTCCATTAAAAAGTTATTACAAAATATTTTTTCATATATTACTTTAATAAATTCTGAGAAATGACAAAGTTGAGTTTAGTTAAAAAATCGAAAAATCCATTCAAAATAAGAAACTTCAATTCTTATTAATATACAAATTCCATTTTATAACAAGCAACATATCATTTTCAAATATTTGAAGATAAATATTTAATCTAACATATTAAAAATACACACCTCAAAAAATATTGGTATGTTTTATAATGAAAAACAAATTAAGAAATACCTATTTGTACAGTTCAAAGAACAAAATAAGAAATATCTTTCAAAAAATTGAAAAATAGGGAAAATAATTTCTTTGCGTATCTGTGTTTTTTGGATACATAGTCTTAAGGAAACCTGTACAAACGAGGTTAATCACTACAGATAAAATTAATTTGACACTATAGCAATTTCTCTACATCTTCTTTTCCCTTTAAGATACCAAAACAATAGAAAATTATATGATTAATTATGACATTACAAAGTTCAATAATCATTTATTCTTCCTGAGGGAAAAAATAGAAACCTATTGTCATAATTAATTATTTTCCTAAATTTGCTTATGAAATGAAATCACGGGATATTTTGTACTATGTAATTTTCTTTCATTAATAATTTAATTTTATACAAAAGTTATTGCTAATTGTAACTAAGAAGAGGAGGTGAGACTATGATAACATGCTTAAAAAAATTTAAATATGTATCAATACTTTCTATAATCACTTTAGTTTTTAATTACAATTCGTTACATGCCAAAGAAATAGTAATTAATAATTTGCGGACAGAATATCTTAAGAATCCTATAGGAATCGATGTATCTCAACCAAGGTTGAGCTGGCAAGCGGAAAACCCAGGATATAATCTAAAACAGGTAGCTTACCAAATATTAGCTGCAAATAGTTTAGAATATTTGACTGAAGAAAAAAATTTAATGTGGAATACCGGCAAAGTAGAAAGCGAACAATCGATTCATGTAAAGTACAAAGGGAAAAAATTACAACCATGCCAAAGAGTATACTGGAAAGTAAGAATTTGGGACAATGAGGGAAATATATCTAATTGGAGTGAGCCAGCTTTTTTCGAAACTGGTTTGATGAATCATAAAAACTGGAAAGCAAAATGGATTACTCATCCGTATCCTGAAAAAGTAAACGATTACAATCCTTGTCCATATTTCAGAAAAAAGTTTAGAATAAATAAAAAAATTAAATCAGCCAGACTATATATCTCAGCCCTTGGATTATACCAGGCTTTTATAAATGGGCAAAAAGTCTCTGATGATTTATTTGCCCCAGGATGGACAAACTACAAAAAAAGAGTTCAATATCAAACATATGATGTAACTGATCTTCTAAAAAAGGGGAATAACGTCATAGCTGTAATACTTGGAGATGGCTGGTATAGAGGTCCAATAACCTGGCAATTTATACGTAATTTCTACGGAAAGCATCTTGCATTAATTTCACAACTTCATATTATATACACAGATGGAACAAGTGATACAATAGTATCTGATAAAAGCTGGAAAACAGCTCGCGGTGGTATAGTAAGGTCCGAAATTTATTTCGGAGAAATTTTTGATTTTAATAAAGAACCAAAAGGATGGAAATATCCAGAATTCAATGATAGAAAATGGAAAAATGCAAAAATATTGAAACATCCTAAAGATATTCTTATTTATACCGAATCTCCATTACCCAGAGTTACCAAAACGCTCAATCCTCAAAAAGAATGGATAGGTCCAAATAATGAAGTAATTTTCGACCTAGGACAAAACATGACCGGTTGGGTAGAAATAACAATAAAAGGTAAAAAAGGTAAAGAAATCTACTTAAAACATGCAGAAGTTCTAAATAAAGATAGTTCATTATACGTTAGAAATCTTAGAAAAGCAAAACAGGAAGACCATTATATTTTTGCTTCGAACGATACAGTAACAATTAAACCACATTTTACTTTTCATGGATTTAGATACGTTGCAGTCCATAATTGTAAACCGGAAAATATAATATCAATAAAGGGAGAAGTAATACATTCTGATCTTGAAATTACTGGTTCATTTTCATGCTCAGATTCTCTTATAAACAGACTACAAAAAAATATAGTATGGAGCCAGAGAGGTAATTTTCTTGATGTCCCAACCGATTGTCCACAAAGAGATGAGAGACTTGGATGGACTGGTGATGCACAGGTCTTCTGCCCAACTGCGTCTTTCAATATGAATACAGCAACTTTTTATAGCAAATGGCTCAAAGATTTTCTTTGTGATCAAACACCTGAGGGAAAAGTACCGTGGGTAATACCAAATGTGATTATAAATGGAGGAGGTACTGGTTGGTCAGATGGTACAGCTTCTACAGGATGGTCAGATGCAATAGTTACTATACCATATAACATTTACCTCAGATATGGTGATACCACTATATTAAAAACAATGTATGACGGTATGAAAAAATGGTGCGAATATATGATAAGTGAAAGCAAGAAAAATAACTATATTTACAAAACAGGATTTCACTTTGGCGACTGGCTTGCTTTTTCAGAATACTATTCTTATAGGTATCGTGCTCCAGATTATGGATATGCTGGAGCACATACGGATAAAGATCTTATAGCAACCGCCTACATGTACCATTCAACAAATTTATTAAAGAAAATGGCAGAAGTTTTAAATATAAAACAGGATGTAATTAGATACGATACAGTTACCAAAAAGATAAAAGAAGCTTTTATTAAAGAATTTATAACTCCAACAGGGAGAATTGTCTCAAATACTCAAACCGCTTACTCAATGGCTTTAATGTTTGGTTTAGTCCCTGAAAAATTTATAGATACTGCCGCAGCAAGATTATCAGCTGATGTTAAACATTTTGGTCATATTACCACAGGCTTCTTGGGTACTCCATTAATTATGCACGCTCTAACCGATTATAATTACACTTCACTGGCATATATGCTACTAATGAACAAACGATACCCCTCATGGCTTTACCCTGTTACTATGGGTGCAACAACTATATGGGAAAGATGGGATGGAATTAAACCTGATGGAAGTTATCAAACTCCCGGAATGAATTCTTTCAATCACTATGCATACGGAGCAATAGGAGATTGGCTCTACTCCAAAGTTGCAGGTATAAATCCTGACATTTCTATGCCAGGATATAAGAAAATAATTATATATCCCCATGTCAACGATACTCTTAAATTTGTCACCGCAATCTATAACAGTATGTATGGGAAAATATCTTCTTCATGGAAATTCGAAAACGATGAATTAAATATAGAAGTTGATATACCATTTAATACTGTTGCTACAATCATATTACCGTGCAATGATCCAAATTCAATTAATATAATTCCTGCAAATATCATAACTAAAGATAAAATAATAGTAAAAGATAATAGAATCCATATTAATACAGGTTCGGGCAAGTATATCTTTAAAATACCAAAAAATATGGTCATTATGAATTAAAAAGGGCAAGTCAAAAAAATCCACCCTCCTTAACACCAAGCATGCAGTGTAACCGTAATGGAACGTAGTGGGATGAAGGTTACACTGCATCACAAACCTCCAGTTTCATATTTGATATTTCGTCAATTTTGCTATCCCCAATATTCAAATACCTTCTTCCACTTTGCCAATACTCACTATACTCCATACATATCACCCCTACTAACCTTAAACAGGATTTATCATTAGGAAATATCCTAACAACTCTCGTTCCCCTCTTTATCTCCTGGTTTAATCTCTCTAACATATTTGTACTTTTCATTTCTCAAAGAGATCCTTCGGACTTATACGATCCTTCTCACTTATTCCATATACTCCAAAACAATAATCTCTGTGCTTCACTAAATTGATCTTGTCTTGTTTCCTTTGTCATACCTCCCTCCTTTCTTTCTTTTTAATATCTTTATTATCAAAAAAGAAATTTATTATTTTTTCCCCCAGTGTTATTAAATTAAAAATGATATTGATTGAGTGAGGAAGGTGAAATGCTATTATATTTATTTCACAAATGAATCAAGAAGTGTTTAATGGGCTTGCAAAGATAAATAATTATGAAATTGACTAATAGACTAAAAATTCATTCATTGAGGGATTAATGAAAAAGAAAATTTTACTAATTCTCCTGTTCTTTTTATTGCCAAGCATGATTTCTGCTATTGATAAACCTGAGTTTTCTCACCACCGAGATTTCTATTCGGAGCCCTTCTATTTAACTTTAAGTTCGGATAGCGGAACTATTATATATACTTTAGATTGCTCAAAGCCATCATATAATAATGGATACATTTATTCCAACCCCATAAAAATATCAAGAACCACTATAGTTCGTGCAATAGCCTGTATTGATGAAAATCACTGTTCAGATGTAAGAACTCATTCTTTTATCTTTCTTGACGATGTAATTCATCAAGATAATAGTGGAGTTCCAAAACCTGAGCATAAGAGGGATCATGTTTACTGGACAGAAGAATTTGATATGTCCGATGTCAATGTATCAGAAGAAGAGATAAAAGAAGCTTTATTGGATATTCCTACAATTTCCATTGCTGCTCCATATGATTCTTTATTTGGAGTTGCTGGAATCCTACGCGGACAGAATTTAATGGATGGGAAAAGTGAAAAAGCGGGAGATCCCAACGATCCAAACTGGCACGAGATTATTGAGTGTTCTGTTGAAATGATTTATCCTGAAAATAAAAAATTTGGAAAGTACAAAGACTGGCAGGAAAATGCTGGGATCAAAATTCAGGGTGGAGGCGGTAGGTGGTATAATGGATATTATGATCATAAACAATCTTTCACGCTTGAATTCAAGAAATATTATGGCGAAGGCACATTGAAAAATGATATATTCAAAGCTGCTCCATTTAATAGAGAGACTTCCCCTGGTGAATTTGATAAAATAATTTTGAGAGCAGGCCATAATAAAAGCTGGGGAGCTGATTGGGACAGAGAAAATACTGTATATACACGAGATCAGTTCGGTCGTGACTTACAAATACTGATGTCTGGATGGGGCAGTCACGGTACTTTTGTACATCTTTATTTAAACGGGAAATATTGGGGTCTTTACAATCCCTGTGAAAGAATGGATGATAACCAGCTGGCAATCTATTTTGGTGGCGATAATAAAGATTATTATTATGGAAAAGGTAAAGATGGGGATATGGCTGGAAATGATGATAGATACGATTATCTGTGTAGAACAGATTGGACAAAAAGACGACTCTCTAAATTAGCCGAGTATCTTGCTATAGATGAGTATATAGATCTTTGTCTTTTATATTGCTATGCTAATGCAGGTGATAGCCCGCAATATTATTATGGAAATCGAAATGAACCGCCAGGTCCTGTATATTTCACTGCTTGGGATATTGAAGATAGCTTTGGAGGGGGATCTAAGAGGTCAGGTCCACCAGAAGCAATCGAAAAAATGAAAGAAAAGAATCGTCTTACTGGCGACAAGTTCAAACTCTATTTCAATGTTAGGAACAATATAGACTTTAAAATGAAATTTGCTGACAGGGCTTATAAACATTGCTATAATAATGGAATACTGACTGATGAAAATGTCATAGCTGTTTGGGATTCATTGTGCCGCTTCATTGAAAAAGCAATTTTATGTGAAATAGCACGATGGGGTGATGAACGTGGAAAAGTTTATGATTATGATCACTGGCATAAAGAATGGGAAGATGTTAGAAATGATTTGCGCGGTAGAGCTGATAAATTAATTAAAGAGTTAAAATCTGTAGGAATGTATCCATCAGTACAGCCTCCGATTTTTAAGCATGGCGATGATATTATTATGGATAAAGTAATTTATACAGATTCGGATTTCCAGCTGACTATTGAACGAGCTGGGGATTCAGATACTATTTACTACACTACTGATGGAACCGATCCGAGAACATGGGATTTGACTGCAAGTGTTTCTCAAACGGCTATAAAAGTTGATTCTCCTAAAGAAATTATCACTATAAACGGTTCAGGAATTATCAAAGCACGAAGCAAAAAGGGTAAAATATGGAGCCCATTGCATGAATTGGCAATCAATCCGGAATCTCTTAATGGCTTAAAAGAAGATGAACAAATTGAAAATGCAATAAAAAGTTTTAAGCTTTATCAAAACTATCCCAATCCATTTAATGCCACAACAAGAATTGGCTTATATCTTTCAAAGGAAACACATGTGCGATTGGAAGTATTTAATCTTTTGGGAGAAAAAGTAGCTGTTTTGCTGGATGATGTTAAACAAGCGGGTACATACTCTATAGTATTCAACGGCTCCGATTTACCGTCAGGAATGTATATATATCAATTGAGATGTGGAAATAAGAATCTTTATCGAAAAATGCTATTACTAAGATGATGTGGGTAAAAGTAAAAAATATATGTGAAAGAAAAGAGATGATACATAAATACGAAGCATTCAGAAGTGTACATCTTTATGATAATCGAAATGTGATGTTCCTGCTCCCATCTATTCTATACCAAAGTAAGGGTTCCTATAATACGGATATAATGTTAAGAATATTAGCTAAACAATCAGTGAATAATTGATATACTTTCTTTGTTAACGATAAGACAAAGATAGTTTTTGTTAAGAATGTGAGAGAAGAATTTTGATAAATGCACTATTAAAATTTAATAATCAATTGGCATATTCCAATTATAGGTTATTTATTCGTGTGCTATGCATTTTATGATTGTTTCTTTTTTATCCCAATCCATTCAATTCTGTAACTAAAATAAAATTTATAAATGTATATTGATTAAATAATGAATCATTAAGTCAAATCAAAAATGTTGTGTAAATTCACCCTCCTTAACACCAAGCATGCAGTGTAACCGTAATAGAACGTAGTGGAATGAATGTTACACTGCATTACAAACCTCCAGCTTCATATTCGATATACATAAGAATGATGTTCTTAATAAATCCTTTTCCAAATTCCCAAGATGATTCATAAATTTGCTCGATTTTTATTACATAAGTTAACTATAAAGCAATCAAGAATATGAATAATAAAAGCTTAAATATCCTATTTTTAAACTCCGTCAAGGTCAATACTTTTGGTGGTGTTGAAAGGTGGATGTTGAATTTAGGAAAAGGACTTTATGAAAGAGGACACAAAATATATTACGCTGCCAAGAAAGGCTCCATATTTATCAATACTTGTAGAAGTATAGGTTTCCCAGTATTTAAAAATAAATTTGGAATAGATTATAGCATTATAAATAGTTACAGATTATCAAAAATTTTAAGAAAATATGACATAGATATTGTAATAAATCATCACAACAAAGATATAAAAATTGCTAGAATGGCGAGTCTAATCGTAAATAAGAAAATAGTAAACATTAAAAGAGCAGGATCTATTGGCGATGTAAAAAATACTTTAGAAAATAAACTGATATATAAAAGATTTGTGGATGGTATAATAACACCAACTTATGATATAAAATATAAATTACTAAAATACGGCTGGTTAGATAAGGATTTAATTCATGTAATAAAAAACGGTGTTATTATACCTAATTTAGAAGGTCTAAACATCAAAAATATAAAGAACTCATTGAAAGTAGCAGATGAAAGCAGAGTCATAGGATCATTTGGTAGATTAGTAGAGCAAAAACAATTCGATAAATTTTTATTTGTTTCGAAACTAATAAAACAAAAAATAGATAATGTAAAGTTTATCATCGTAGGGGAAGGACATTTAAAAGATGAGATAATAAATATTTCAAAGGAAATAGGAATATTTAACGATTTGATTCTGCTAGACTTCCAAGCGGACCCAATATCTATTTACGCAATTTGTGATATTATTGTCATGACTTCCAGGAGTGAAGGATATCCAAATGTATTATTAGAAGCAATGTCTGTTGGTAAACCAGTAGTTGCATTTGGTGTCGGAGGTATTAAAGAACTTATCAAAAATGGTGATAATGGTTATATTATCGATCCTTTCGATTGTGAAAAAATGGCTGAAATATGTATTGAACTTCTTAGGAATGAAGAAAAGGTAGAGGAAATTGGCAGTAGAGCAAAAAAATATGTGGAAAATAATAATTCTATTAAAACAATGATAGATAAGACTGAAGAATATATCATTCAATTATACAATAAAAAGTTTATACGAAATGAGACATTTAAAAATTCTTTTTATAGGTAGAAGCAAAAATTTACCAAGTACTAGGATTAGAATAACAAATCTTTTACACATTTTAAAGAAAAGAGGCATAAAATACGATTTTATCATCCTTCCAAAGTCGATTAAAGATCGAATAAGATTATTTAGCAAATGTAAAAAGTATGATATAATTTTTTTGCAAAAGAAAACATTAGAATTCCCAGAATTTTTCTTATTGCGATTAAACAGTAAAAAACTTATCTTCGATTTTGATGATTCAATCTTTACAACTTTAGATAGACCTTTCAATTTTAATAGAAAATGCTTCCGAAAATTCAAAAAAGTCATAAAATACTCAGATTTAGTAATAGCTGGTAATGATTATTTAGCTAAAATAGCAAAAAAATTTAACCCTAATGTAGTAATTTTACCATCAGCTGTACCAATCAAACCAATTTATCAAAACCACTTTCATAATAAAACCACAATAATTGGATGGATAGGTAGTAAGTATAATATACATTATCTAAATATAGTAAAAGATGTTTTAGTTTCAATTCATAACCAAGCAAAATTTGAATTTAGAGTTATTTCTGATAGACCATACAAAATTGATAAAATTCCATGTAAATTCATAGAGTGGAGACTAGAAACACAGGAAGAAGAAATTTCAAAATTTGATATAGGAATAAATCCACTACCAGACGATCCATGGACCAGAGGTAAATGTGCCTATAAGGTATTACAATATATGTCAATGGCAAAACCTTTTGTCGCTTCGGCCGTAGGTATGAATGTGTTACTATCATGTAATAACACCGCCGGTTTCGTTGCAAAAAATAGTAAAGAATTCAAAAAATATCTTTTGCTATTGTTAAAAGATAAAGACCTGCGAATAAAAATGGGATTAAAGGGTTATGAGATAGCCCAAGATTATTCTATCGAAAAAATTGGTAATAAACTAGCTGATATATTATCGGCTAATTCTTAAAACCAAATTTTTTGCTTTTACACAATATTATATCACCAACTTCACAACCAAGATGATTGGCAATCACTTTGCATTTCGCCATGAGCATAAAAAATATTGGATAGGGTTCTTCGTTTAAAGACTCAAAATTGCCCTGCCCCTTGGCTATTACTAAATCAGATGATTTTACAATTTCTACAAAATCCCTCTTACACTGTGAAAGTATTGTCCCTTGAATGTCTGATCCAGAAGACACAATATTAGCCACATTATCAATCCCACTTTTTACAGCATCTTCATCTACAGCATCATTCACGATTGGTTTTTCTTTCACGGCATAGAAAATCTTAACCCTTTTATTCTCATTTTTTATCTCTTCAATTAAAATTCTGTCAAATACTGTCTCTCCAGCATTATCACCAATATAAAGCAATCTCTCTGATTTCATTACACGTTGTTTAAAAATTTCATAATCAAATTTAGTTTTACACTTTTTCAAAGGTAATTCTTTACCATTTAAAAGCGTATCCAATTCTCTTTCAATTTCATCTTCCGTTTTTGCTCCATAATCTATAACATTGCCATATATGGCTAGCTCAACTGCTTTAAGAAGTTTATCATCTGCTTCTTCCACAATTTCCTTTAACTGATCATAATGTTTTAGAGCAAATTTAATACTCTTTTCTCTTATTTCACGGTAAGGATCGTGATTTCCTGTATAACCATTAACTATCGAATGAATAATCTTACCCATCTCTGGAGGTAAAATATTCAAATTCGTATTCTGAATTTCTTTTGATAGCTTTTTAATTACTTCCAAAATTTGCAGATCTGTTAATCCCGATAGTCTACCCGCTTCAATTGCCTGTCTGAAAAAACATGGGAAACAATCAACTTTCGCTTTCATATATCACCTCTGTACTTACTTAAAAATAGCCTGAAATTTAATAATTTATTAAACATTTATCTCAAGAAATACTTTCTAATATTTATTCACATTAATAAATGTTAAGTACAAAAATTATATATATGCTTTCTTCTTCGCAGAAATGGCAACAAATCCTCCGCGCCCATAACCAGGTTCTACCTTATCAATTCTCTTAATATCCGAAGGATATTTAAATATAGTTTGCCTGTATTCAAAATTATAAAATCCGGCATTTGTAAGCATATCTATAAGCACGCTAACTGAGAAAAATCTCACCTCTTTATAAAATATACTTTTAGAACGTCTCTTCTCATATAGTTTACCAAGAAAACTATTCTTATCTACAATACCCAAAACGAGGGTGCCATTATCCCTAAGAATCCGATTTGCCTCTTTTATTGAATTCACAGGGTCCTCGACAAAACAAATCGTTACAATCATAAGTGCAAGATCAAAAGAATTATTTTTGAAAGGAAGATTTTCAGCCATAGCCTGTAAAACAGTAAGTCCTCTATTCTTAGAAATTTTTGCCATTGACATAGATGGTTCAATCCCTTTCTTTATTTTTAGGGGTAAAGCAAATCGCCCGGTCCCAATTCCTATTTCAACTCCAGATTCAAATCTAGGAATTAACTCCTTTACAGCATTAAGTTCGGAAAGATATACAAATTTATTCTCTTCATACCATTTATCATATTCTTCAAAATATTTATTAAAAATTTCGATGTTATACATTTATATCTCTATTATATCGCCAACTTTTACTTCAAAAAATTTTTCTCCAAATTCTTCCTTTATGATTGCTTCCGCCTCCTCACCTGTACAGTGCGTAGCACCTATCATATCTATTTTAAATTCCTTTAATTGACTCACTATTTTTATGATATCTATTTTCTCCCTATTCAATAGGTGAAATCCACCCATTACTAAATGAAATTTATCATTTCCGAAATCATCATTAACTTTTTTCAAAATATTTATAATCCCCGGGTGGGAGCAACCAGTAAGAACTGAAACTTCTCTGTTAATTTTAATCACCAAAGAGTGCTCTGCAAGAGTATAACCCTTATATATCGAAGCAAGCTCGCCACTTGTGAAAATATTCTCAGTTACCTTACAACTATCTTTACACTCATTCAGATTAACACCATATTTCTTAGCTTTTTCTTTAAAATCAGCAGAAAAACCAGGCGTTATATAAAGGTTTATTCTACTATTAAGTTCAAGAAAGCTCCACAATCCACCCGTATGATCCCAATGATCATGAGAGATTATAACATTTTCAATTTTGTTGATGTCAACTCCTAGATTTTCCATATTTTCTATTAGCCATTCACCTTTTTCACCAGTATCAAAAAGAGCAATATCATCAATTAAAAAAGATAATCCCCAACCGACATTTAATCCTCTTATTCTACTTCTTTTATCAAATAAAACTTTTATCTTCATTTTTTACCTCTTACAAACCCCATCATCTGAACAAGGCGGTTTATCACACCTTTGGCTTCTCCCGCAGCATGTTTTACCATCATAGCTTTTATTTTTATAGTCTGTAGCATAAAATCCACTACCTTTAAAAATTATCCCTGCCTCGGAAGTTATTTTTATTTTTGCGCTACTTCCACAAACAGGACATTCAGCTTCATTGGTGTTTATTGACCATCTGAATTCCTCAAATTCATAACCACATTCCTCACATTTAAAAACATAGGTAGGCATATTAATACCCTCCATTTTTAAACTTGCAATTTGTGTTTTATAATATTTTCCCTCTTCTTTCCATAGTTTCCTTTTCACTTATCGGAACCACTTTCTTCCTTTCTGTTTCATATACCGTCATATAGTTTAGACCATCAAAATACTTACTTATTTCGGATAATTCTTCCTTGTCCAAAGGTTTCGCTTTTGATGGACGAAGTGGGGTGTTTATTTGTACCTCATCAGGATGAATTTTAGCTGCTACCTTTGCAATTTCTTTTGCATGATTTTTATTCTCTTCTGTAAACATTATCTGAAGAGCAAGCTTCCCTTTATAATTTTTCTTAAAGCTAATAACACCTTCTATTATTTTTCTTATTTCAACTCCATCCATTGGCCTATTTATTTTCAAAAAAGTTTCCTGATCAACAGCATCGAGTTTAGCAACTACAAGATCAAATTCCGAAAGCTCTTTTTTTACATCGTCACTATTTATTAATGATGAATTTGTCAAAATTGCAATTTTTTCATTACGTATTTTTCTTATAACTCTTACAATTTCTAAAAGATTTTTGGCAAGGGTTGGTTCTCCCATTCCAGAAAAAGTAATATAATCAATCTCTATTTCTGGTACTCTTTTTATTTCCTCTATTACCTTTTCAGTTTCAACATAGACCTTTCTTTCATCTGTATAAAGCACTTTTTTACCTAACTGGCAATAAATACAGTTAAATGTACAGACTTTTATCTTTTGAGAAAGTGGGTCAATTCCCAATGAGCTACCCAATCTCCACGAAGGTACTGGACCATATACATATTTAAATTTTTTCAAATTCTCTTCTCGAGTTTATCTATTATATTTCGAACGATATTAAAAAAAGCCTTACCCGTGCTGGAGTCTTTTCTTTCAAGCACATATGGTCTTCCTTTATCTTCATATTCTACTACTAGCGGATCAAAAAGAATATCCCCAAGAAAATCTACATGTAAATCTTTTGCGGCTTTTTCACCGCCCCCTTTACCAAACAGTGCGATATCATAGCCACACTTTGGACACTTAAATCCACTCATATTTTCGACAATCCCTATAACAGGAGCATTTAATTTTTGAGAAAAAATAACACTCTTTCTTGAATCTAGAATTGCAACATCCTGAGGAGTTGTAACTATAACCGTACCTGTAAGATCTGGTAAAATCTGACAGATGCTTAAAGGTTCATCACCCGTCCCAGGAGGCGCATCAATAATAAGATAATCAAGCTCACCCCAGTTTACGTCCCCAAGAAATTGTTTGATCAATGCAGTTTTCAAAGGCCCACGCCATATTATAGGTTGATCAGTATCTTGTGATAAAAGAGCAATACTTACAACAACAAGATTCTCATTCATTTTAAAAGGTTCAATACTGTTTTCATTACCATATAGTGTTACCCCTTCGATCCCCAGCATTTTTGGTACATTTGGACCATGAATATCAATATCAAGTATTCCAGTTTTTTTACCTAGGCTTGACAAAGCTAATGCCATATTCACAGCTACGGATGTTTTTCCTACTCCCCCTTTTCCGCTCATTACAAGTATTTTAAACTTGATTCTGGACATTCTTTCTTTTATTCTTTTTGTCCTTTCTTCATCTTCTCTTGATATCGGAACTGGCATTTTGAACCTCTTTTTTTCAGTTTTTTAAAATATTTTTAACTCTTTCAAAAGCTCTGATAAATTCCTGTTGTATAACTTCACCTATTTCCAAAATTGGAGGAATACCATTTACAATCGAGTCTACTATCTTAGCTGTATATGGAATCTTTGCAATTATTTCAACATTTCTTTTTTCACAAAATTCCTCGATCAATTTAGAATTTTCTAAATTTATATCATACTTATTTATCACAACGGTGGGTGTTATTCTAAAATAATCGGTCAGCTCGAGAACACGCTTCAGATCATGCAAACCTGACATGCTGGGTTCTGTTATGACTATTACAATATCTACTCCAGTTATTGATGCAATTACAGGACAACCAATACCGGGAGGACCATCAATCAAAATAAAATTTTTATTTTCATTCTTTGCATATATCATTGCTTCTTCTCTAACTCTGGTTACAAGTTTACCTGAATTTTCCTCTCCAGGATATAGCTCTGCATGTATTAACTTTCCGTATTTAGTATCCGAAACATATAGTTCTCCTGCTTCTCTCGGTTGCGTTACCACGGCTTCAACAGGGCAAATTTTCTCACATATTCCACAATGTTCACAGGAAAAAGGATCAATAGTATAACTATTATCTATTGCATTATATCGACAGTATGTTATACACCTTCTGCACTGAATACATTCCTCTCTATTTATAGAATACTTCTTCCCACTTACAAACTTTTCTTTTTTTAATATTTTTGAACCAGTAATGAGATGCAGATTCGATGCATCCACATCACAATCTGCTATAACCTTGTTATTCATTAAAACTGACAATGATGAGACAAAGGTGGTTTTTCCGGTTCCCCCTTTACCACTTATAGCCGTGATCTGTTTTATTCTCATTTCCGGTCTCCACACAAAATTTTCTCAATATTTTTATGTAATAATTGATATTCTTCCTTTAAATTCTCAAAATGTTTAACATAAGGTATCCCTTGCGAATACAATCTGGCAAATTCTTCATTATAGGGGATTTTCATAAGCACAGGTATATTTTCTGCCTCACAGTATTTTTCCACTTCTTTATCACCAATATTGAATCTATTTATCACGACTCCAAAAGGTATCTTCATTTCTCTAATTGCTTTAACAGCTTTTATCAGATCGTGGAGGCCGAATGGTGTCGGTTCTGTAACGAGTAAAGAGAAATCACTACCCTTAACAGATGCTAGGAAAGGGCAGGATACTCCAGGTGGAGAATCAATTATGACAATTTTCCTGCGATTTAAATATTTTTTCACACTATTAATAATAGTAGGTGTAGAAACCTCTCCAATATTCATTTTCCCCTGTATGAATTCGATATTACCACTATTACCGCTTTCGACTACTCCAACTATTTTATCCTTTTCTTTTATTGCTTTTTCCGGGCAAAAAAGCGTACAGGCTCCACAGTTATGACATAAATGGTCAAATATCATTACCTGCCCTTTTGAATTATCTGTTGGTGGTAATACAACAATAGCATTAAACTCACATACCTCTTTGCATTTACCACAGTAAGTACATTTTGATTCTATAATTTCGGGAACAGGTAAACTAATATATATTTTAGTTTGAATTCTGGGTTTTAAAAATATATGAGCATTGGGTTCTTCAACATCACAATCAAGAAATTGGACACTTTTAATTGATAGAGCGAAATTGACCGCAACCGTAGTTTTACCCGTTCCACCTTTACCACTTGCAACCGATATGATCATTTCTATCCCATTTATTTAAGTCGATTTTTAAAAATCAATATTGAGAATCATTCTCATTTAAATTTAAGAAAGAAATCCCAAATAAAAAATCTTAAAAACGCCCTGAGTTACTTACACACGAAAAAGTTTAGAATCTGGCACTGATTATAGTAAGTGTCGTGCAAACATGCAGTATCTATGGTCTCTTTTAACGTAAAGCCGAACTTTTCTATCTCATCGATTATCTCTTTCAATGAGATGTTGGCTAATTCCATCAGGGGGTAATCATTCTTGTTATGCTTTGGATAAAGAGAAAATATCCCCCTGCTTTTTAGAACCCTTTTTACTTCTCTGTAAATTTTATCTCTTCTGTCAACATAGTGAATCACATCGTAAACGAGAGCAAAATCCAGTGAGTCATCATTAATCGGCACTGTAGTGTCACTTTTAATGAGCTGTATGTTATCTGTTTTCATTTCTCTGATGAGAGTTGAAACAAACTTTAGCACCTCCGGGTTTTTGTCAAGGGCATACACTATCCCTTTATTGCCAACAACCTTTGATAAAGGAATTGTGTAATGACCTTCTCCACATCCATAATCAAGCACTTGCATTCCCTCTCTGATACCAATTTTTTTCAAAAAATTTATTCCATCAAAGTTCATCCATTTATTGACGTCACCAGTCATTCTAAACCCCTTGCCGTCTTTAGAAAGCTATTGCAATGATTCGTCTATTGTCCCATCTGGAAGCATGTTATCAGGGTGATATTCTCCTTTTTCTTCCATTTTATATCTAACGCAATCCGTAAAATTACCCATACAATATTAGTTTATCCATTTTTTATCAATTTTGCCCTGTTCGTAAAAATATCTCATAGGGCATACCCAATACCATTTACACACTTTTGACTCGTTCTCAAATTTTCTCAACTTCCACCACCTTTGCAACAATGTTTGTATATTCCACCAGTAGCAATCTGCTTTTATCCTCGTGTCCTACCTCTATTGCTGGGTTATCTTTGAATATAACTTTATCCCCTACCGATATTTCTTTTGGGACATCAGGGGCTACAGCCTCAACATATCCCTCATTTTTGTCACTACCTGCAACTTCAGGTATTATCAAACCTGAATCGGTTTTTAATTCCTCCTCTTTGACTTTTACCAATACATGATTATTTAATGGTTGAATCTTTTCCATATCTAACCTCCTTATTTTTTTACTCCCAGTAATCTGTCTATTTCAGGCTTATTGAAGCCTATAACAAATTTCCCGTTTATATCGATTTGAGGTGTTCCCATCTGACCTGTCCTTTTGACAAGTTTGTCAATTTCACCAGGATTTTTCGACAGGTTAACTTCTTTAAAAGGTAGAGCCAGGCTTTTTAGATATTCTTTAGCTCTGACACACCAGGGACATCCGTCGGTTGTATAAACGACAATTCTTTTCGATTTCTTTTCAGCTTTTTTAGTGGGTTTTATTTTCTTTTCTTCAAAAGCTTGTATAAAGAATTCCTTATCTTGCAGACCGTAGATGATATTTTGTACCCTCCCTTTTTCAATAATTGCCACGGCAGGAATAGAATCAATATTGAAATGACGGTGGACATCTTTAACTTCCGATACATCGACGGTCAGAACTTCAATGCTCTTATTTTCGCTTTCCAGTTCTTTGAAAATATCGAGAACTCGTTTGCTTTTTTCTGAGTTTCTGGAGTAGAAAACAACAGGGTAGATCAGGTCATTGTTTTTTGTGACCTTTTCCAGGTGTTTGAAATTCAGAACATTTACCATGTTGCAACCCTTTCATAAATCAAGCATTATTTGATTGTTTTGATTCATATTTGGTTACAAAATTACTATGGCATTGAACAAATGCAACATACACCTGTATCCCTTGCTTACAATTTTATTGCGATATTGAAACCTTCATGAATGGCATCTATAATACAATGGACATTTTTAGCATCTCCTATAACATAGGAAGGAACTCCTTCAAATTTAAAAGGAATATAAGGTTCATTTCCCAGAGCAAACACCAATTCGTCAAATTCAAATGTTTTGCAATTCCCCTCTTCCAGATACTCAACTATAAGTTTATGTCCTTCGACTTTTTCTATTTTGTGTTTTACAAGTATTCTAACTTTGTTTTCCTTTAGTTCTTGAAGCAGCACTTTTCGCGATAGAGTTTCCGTTCCCGGAGCTATATCATCTAACATTTCTATTATTGTAACGGAATTATCTTCGCTCAGGAAATGAGCCGTTTCACACCCAACCAGCCCTCCACCACAGACGATGACATTTTTGTTTTTCACTGTAACTTTTCTGTTCAAAATCTCGTCGTAGGTATGGATGTATTCAGATTCGATGCTAAATGGGATGTTCGGCCTTGATCCTGTGGCAATTATAACTGCATCAGGGTTAATCTTTGTTACTTCATCTTTTGAAGTGGCTTTTGGGTGAACTGTAATGTTTTTTGTGTCTTTTATACTGTTTTCAAAGAATTCTATGAGCCAGTTTATCTTATCCTTTCCAGGCGGGACGGCTGCCTCATGTAATTGTCCGCCAAATTTTTCACAGAATATATGAACTTCGTGACCTCGAAGAGCACTCACTAATGCAGATTCCAATCCCGCAGGCCCACAGCCGATGATTGCAATCCGTTTTTTGACTTCTGCTTCTTTCACCTCAACTTCATTTCCAACATTTGGATTGACCCCACAGCAAATTGCCGTATCTTTGTCGTGCCGCGCTTTAATACACTCGCTACAGCCTATGCACTTTCTTATGAGATTAACTTTGTTTTCTTTTACCTTCTTTAACCAATCGGGATCGGCGAGATAAGCCCTCCCGAGCACCACCATGTCAGCCTGATTCTCCAGTATATGTTCGGCAACCTCGGGTGAACGGATCACGCCAACAGCCGCTATGGGGACGGGTTTTGGGTAAATAGCTTCTGCTAAGTATGCTCGCCATCCTTCGGGAAAGGAAATGGGTTCTAGCCTATATTCTTTTGGACCTATTCCTATATCAGCTTGTATCATATCGTAACCAGCTTTCGCTAAAATATCCGCAATTACGTTCCCTTCTTCAATAGTAATGCCCCCTTCTTCTGTATCTTTTACCGCTAATCGGATTGTAACAGGGAAGTCATCACCACAAAACTTTTTTATCTCCTTCAAAATTTCAACTGGAAATAAGGTCCTATTTCCCCACCTGTCTGTACGATGATTGGTTAAGGGTGATAAGAATTGATTTACCAGCAAGCCGTGAGCACCCTGTATTTCTACCATATCGAAACCTGCCTTTTTTGCCAGCAATGCAGCCTTTGTGTAAATATTGATTAATTCAAGGATTTTTTTCTCTGATAGATCATCAACGCCGATTCCTTTTTCAATAAAGCCAGGATGAGTAAGTTCCACTGAAACCTTACTATCATATTCATGAATTGCTTTCGTAAAATCTTTCCAATCACTTAAAAATTCTTCCGAATCAAACCGAGGTGAATATGTTCCCTTCTTGCCATAAGGGTAATCTATTGTTACGTTTTCAACAATGGTAAGACCAATTTCCCCCTTTGCTCTTCGGACATAATGTTTAACAAACCTCTCAGTTAGTTTTCCATTCTGATCAGCAAAATTGGTGGAGATTGGGGGGAAAATAAGCCTGTTTCGCAATTCCACTTTTCCAATTCTGATCGGCTTAAAGATTTTTTTGTATTTCATGGCAGTCTCCTGATGTTTGTAATGTTTCTGTATTGTTTGGTCCAGAAAAATCGGGAGCTTTTATCTCGCAGATTTTCATTTTTCTACGAACAATTCTCCACGATACGTTTTTATTGCGGTATTGATAAAAGTAATTAGCCACAGAGAGAACAACAACCAGTATAGTCCAAAGCCTATATAGTCTACCAGAGCTATTTTAAAGATTTGAGATATGGAATGACTTGCGGCTACGTATGCTCCCAGAGGGAATGTGAAAGCCCACCAGGACATGGCGTAAGGTAGTTTTAATCTTCTTATGTAGTGAAGGGTCATAATAATTGCCATTAGAGTCCACCATATTCCAAATCCCCAGAATATGAATCCAAAGACAAAGAAAGGTTCTTTTACAGTGATAAATGCAGAGTTGTTTGTGAGGTTTATTAAAGCAACTATTCCCGCACCGATAGGCCCAAGGTTTATCCATATTGTTGGAGCGAGGGTGTTTGGTAATGGGCTATGAAGGATGAAGCGGTATATACAAACTGCAAGTAACCCGAGGTAAATGAAAAATCCCGCGCCCCATCCAAAATAGTTTATGAATATGACGAGTTCCTGCAACGCTCCTGAAAATTTTGGTATGACCAGGCTTCCTGCAATGGGAATCACAATAAGCCCGACAGGAGGGATGAACCATGCAGGATTAATATGGTCAATTTTAACGTGTTCGCCTCTAAACATAATGTATGGTGTCAATATCCCAAAGAATACAGTCAGCAAAGTACCTACAGACCAGAATGCTTTTCCAATAAACATATTGTTCCTGATCACAATGTAGTCTGCTGCGAGGACGAGCATGCCAATAGCGATTGTTGCGTAAAAGTTTGATACAACGGGATGTTCAATATCTGCTAATGCTTGTTTCCTAAAAAGTATCCACCTTAATGTCCAGGGAACTAACAGGGTAAAGAATAGGGTAACATTAAAATATAGTAAGATGTGGGAAAAGACTCTTAGAATAGGCAGATATCGGGAATAAAATAAACTGTTTACAGCCAGAATTCCCGTTCCCATTATGCTGGCAAACCAGGCCGGGGAAAAATTTTTAATAATTTCGCATTTGCAGTTAATCCGTTCTAGCATATTTCCTCCACCTTAATTTGACACATCAGATTGCTTTAATTGATTTAGCTTTCCCAGAAACATAACAAAATGTCCTCAGATTTAGACACCACAGTGTTGGTTATAAAAGGCTTGACTTAATCAGTGGAGGAGGGTGTTAAGTGCCTTTCCACCTACATTTACACTTGCACTTGTTACGTTTCCGGCAACATAAATTGCACAAACAATTTGATATATGTTCCTGAAGCAAGATTAAATTCATTTTAACCCTGATGTAAGTACTTAAATTGTAGTTTCGTTCATGATTGCATACTCAAATAAATTCAGGGAGTTTAAATTGCAATGTCTTTATTCAATTATTATGGCATTCCGGGGGCAAGCAGATACACAGTTGCCACAACCTGTACACAAATCTTGATTAATCTTTGCAACATCATTCACAGATATTGCATTTTCAGGACAGGCAGGGATACATACACCACATCCGACACAATATTGAGTTATGACCTCCGCTTTCCCAATTTCCTCACTCTCTCTTTTATTTTTATTTTCAGTTCTCACCTCATTTAAAAGTTCCTCCAGCTCCCTTTTTCTCTCTCTTAAATATTGTAATTCTTCTGCTTTACTGTATTTTTCAGGACGGTTTCTATCACTACTTTGTTCAATATAATCTTCGGGATTTGGTCTATTAAAATTCCAGATACCTCTGCCCAGTCTTGATCCCTGTCCTAATCCTCTACCAAGCCCTCTTCCCCTACCACGCCCTTTTCCAAATCCTCTACCTCGACCATGCAATGGTCCTTTTCCATCTCCAAACGGCATGATTAACCTCCATCTGCCAAATTTTTACAATCAACTTTAAGAAAAATCATCAAGTTTATTTTCAATTAGTTTCTCTATATTATCTTTCACTGTTCCATCAACGGCCTTATAAACCTTAATACCACTACCAGATAATATACGACCAGCGTTCGGTCCCACGCTTTTTGCTATAACAGCATCAGTTTTTTCCTGAATAACCAGTTGCGTAACCTGTACTCCCGCTCCAGATTGTAAATCTTTAAATCCGTTTTCTATTACATCAATATTACCATTTTCAGTGTCGAAAAATATAAAATAATTGCATCTGGCAAAAACCTCCGACAATTTCGAATCGAGGGCATTTCCATCGCTGGGTATACATACTTTCATAATAACTCCCTATTTTTATCAAACCCCACAATTCTCTTCATCATGTGATTTACTACAAAGATTTTCACTACCCTTTAAGCTCCCATTCACAAATCGCTCAATTATATCTTTTATATCCCCATTTATGCCAGAAATAACATCTATACCGAAAGTTTTAAAATTTTCAATAGCCCTTTGGCCAATACCACCACAAATAACACATGTTACTCCCATATCTTTCAAATAACCTGGTAAAAAGCCTGGTGAATGTCCTGGATTATCTATAATGTTTGTATTTTTAATCTTCCCCTCTTCAATATCCACAATTGTATATTGAGAGCATCTTCCAAAATGTAATGCTACTTTCCCATCATCCGTTGAAATTGCAACTTTCATCTTACCTCCCATGTAAATTTAAAAAAAGGGGGGAGGGGGAAATCCCTCCTCTTTTTTACTCCTTCTTGGACTGGGACTCTTTTTCTAATGTTTCGATTCTCTTACTAATTTCCTCTAGGTTCCTTTTTAAAACCTCTGCCTGATCTTGCAAATACGCCATTTCTTCCTTGGGTGTTATTTCACCGGGATATGGATAAACCCAGCCTCCAAAGGCAGGTAAACCATACCATGCTCTTACCCCTCCTGGCAATCCTGTTGCCCAGAACCAGTGTCTCCAACCTCTACCTCTACCAAACCAGCCTCTGCCCCAGCCAAGCCTTCCAATCCCGGGTACAGGGTTCAGATATCCGGGAACAGGATATCCAGCGCAATAACCGGCAGCTCTACCTGTCATTGGTCCCAGTCCAAGTGGTCCAGTACGATCTCCTAACGGCATCACTTATCCTCCTCTCTTATTTCAAATAAATAATGATAATCATTATCATTTGTTTCAAAAAAAATTTATTTATTTTTACATCTATCACATATCCCGTAAAACATTACCTGATGATTCTTGATTTCAAAATTATACTTTCTTGATAGTGCGTTCTCCAAATCCTCAAAAAACCTCTTTTCTTCCTCGCTAAAATCTCTATAATCTACTACTTGGCCACAAATGGTACATATAAGATGATGGTGATGTTTAGGACCTTTGGAATCCTCAGACAATTCATATCTTGCCCTTCCATCTCCAAAGTCAAACTTATTAACAATTCCCATTTCCACTAAAAGCTCAAGAGTCCTGTATATCGTGGCAAGACCGATTGACGGATACTGCTTATGAACCTCTAAATAAATCTCCTCTGCACTTAAGTGCTCGCTGGTTCTACTTAAGACCTCCAGAATTGCCTGCCTTGGTATAGTTAATCTATACCCCCATCCTCGGAACCTATTATGCCACCAGTGTGGACCCATCATAGTCATTCTCCCTTTAATTATCAAATAGTAATGATAATTATTCTCAATTGGAAATTTAATAGAATTATTTTATTATGTCAATACCCTTGTAAAGAAAATTACATGAACTATCTTTCTTATGCCATTCTAAAGAAAATCGAATTACATATGGCTAACAAGCAACCAAGAGTTCCTATTACAATTACACACACATCTGTCTCTACGAAGAGCTAGCGCAAGCAAGGACATGGCAAACTATTTCGTAAAATGCTTAATCTGTCCAGAACAATCTCTTATGTAGTAAAGACTTCCAAACGTTTTTCAAAAACAAACTAAGTTACCCATACTTATAGATAATGGTTAGAAGACAGAAACTCGCATTAAGGACTATATATCAAAAATTTTCCCTGGATTCAAAATATTATTAGGATCGAATGCAAGCTTTATTTTTTTCATTATCTCGATTGTTTTTTTATCAAGGACCAAATTGATATACTGTTTCCTTTTGTGACCGATACCATGTTCACCGCTGATAGTACCGCCAAGATCTACAGCTATCTGGAAAATTTCCCTTCTTATAGCAGGCAGAATAGAATACCATTTATCAAGACTCATTTCAGGCTTTTTAACCACCCTAACATGTATATTACCATCACCAGCATGACCATAACATGGTATCAAAACCTTATATTTTTCAGAAAGTATTTCCATCTTCTTTACAAAAGTTGGAATCTCGCTAATTGGGACAACTATATCCTCAGAGGTCTGATTTGAACTGATTACGATAAACGACTCTGGAATATTTTGTCTTACCTTCCACACTCTCTGGAGCGTCGTATGATTATCGGCGACATAAACCTCAATAGCTTTGTTTTCAAAACACAATTCACCTATTGTTTCATAATCTCTTTCAAGACTTTCTTTATTATTTCCATCCAGTTCAATTAAAAGCATTGCACCAGCTTTCTCATAAGGTAGATGTTCATTCAAATATTTACAGGCATTATGCACAGCAAGTTTACTCATAAATTCTATTGCTGTCGGTATGATGTGACCGTTTGTCATTATCTTAGGCACAGTTCTCAAAGCAGTCTCAACATCTTCAAAAAGGACAAGTAGGGCAACTCTCGCCGTGGGTAACGGTAATAGTTTTATAATTATTTTTGTAAAAATACCAAGTGTACCTTCAGAACCAACCATCAATTTCACGAGATCATACCCAACTACATCTTTCATTCTCTTCCCACCAAGAGTTATTATATCTCCTTCAGGTGTAACAACTTCAATTCCAAGTATATACCTTCCTGTAACACCATACTTCACAGCTCTACCACCACCTGCATTTTCAGCAACATTTCCACCTATATAGCAGGATTCTACACTCATAGGATAACCAGGAAAAAACAACCCATAGTCTTTTAACTTTTCATTTATTTCATTTGTTATAACTCCCGGTTCCACAACAGCCACAAGGTTTTTCGTATCTATTTCCAGAATTTTATTCATTTTTTCAAAGGAAAGTACAATACCCCTAAAAATAGGCACAGCACCTCCTGATAAACCACTACCAGCCCCTCTTGGAGTTACCGGTATTCTATGCTTGTTTGCAAGTTTCATAATCTCAGAAATTTCATCTGCACTAGTTGGTTTGATAACAACTTCAGGCATACTGGAATATTCTTTCTCAGATACCTCATCGTGAGAATAGGGTTCAAGCTTTTCCTCATCGCCGTAGATAACATTTTTTGGGCCAACGATTTTCTTCAGCCTTTCTACGATATCAGGTGTAACTCTGTTATATTTACTCTCCAAAGCTATTACTCCTCTATTAATTTCCGGTCCTGATCTTCTTGATCCTTTCAATCAATGCAGGTAAAAAATCAAAGAGGTCAGCTACAATTCCAAGATCAGATACATGGAAAATTTGCGCCTCCGGATCATTATTAATTGCAATTATATTCTCGGCTGTTTTAATACCAGCTAGGTGTTGAACAGACCCGGAAATTCCAATAGCAATATATAATTTTGGACTTATTGTTTTACCACTTAATCCAACCTGATGTGGATAGCTTACCCAACCAAGATCAACAGCATCCCTTGAAGCTCCTATAGCACCATCCAGTAGCTTTGCAAGTTCATGGACCATTTTAAAATTATCTTCTTTTTTAAACCCCCTTCCACCAGCAACTACAATCTCAGCATCCTGGATATTTGCTCCTTCTTCCCCGATCTCTCTGAAGCCGACTCTTTTTACCCTAGAATTCAATGTAATACCATCTATTTTAACTTTTTCAATATCCCCCTTACCTCTAAAATCTCTTTTCAAAGGCTTATTGGAATGTGGTCTAACAGTTGCTATTTGAGGTCTGGTATTAGGTGTTTTTATTGTTGCTAAAATATTTCCACCAATTGCAGGTCTTGTCTGGATAAGGTTTCCAGTTCCTTCTTCAATGTCAAGTCCCGTACAATCTGCCGTCAAACCTGTATTACATTTAGTCGCAACTGCAGGCATTAGAGTTCTACCCATTGTCGTAGCACTGGCAATAATTATTTCAGGACTATATTTTTTTATTAACTCTACCATAACATTTGTGTAAGGTTCAGGTAAAAAATATTCTAGTCTATAGTCTTCCACAACCAAAACTTTATCAGCCCCGTAATATATCAATTCCTTAAGTTCATCATCATCAAATGATTTCCCCATTAACAAAGCCACAAGCTTGACACCTAGCTTATCTGCTAAATGTCTACCCCGTGCTAAAAGTTCAAAAGAAACAGTTTTTATATTACCATTCTTCTGCTCACCCAATATCCACACATTACCTTTATTCATAGCAGCCTCTTATTTATAGTATTTCCTTTGATTTTAGAAATTCAATAAAGCTATCAACAGCTTCATTTATATCATCTTCGTCTTTAACATATACCATTTGTCCATTTCTAGCTATTTTAGGTTTGCTTATCTTAACAACTCGTGTAGGCGATCCATTTAATCCAATCTTCTTCTCATCAGCATCTATATCCTCAGGTCCCCACATTTTTATTTCTATACTTTTTGATTTCTGCTTACCCCTTAATGTGGGTAACCGGGGATAGTTTATCTCTTTTACTACAGTCAAAAGGGCTGGTAATTCAACTTCTAATATTTCATACCCCTCCTCAATTATTCTTTCTACAATTATTTTATCATTGTATACCTCTTTGATTGAACTAACATATGTAACAAAGGGTATATCAAGCCAGGCACCAATTCCGGGACCAACCTGACCAGTATCGCCATCTGTCGCCCTTTCCCCGCATATTATCATGTCAAAATCCCCTATCTTCCTGACTGCTTGAGCTATTGTATACGAAGTTGCCCATGTATCTGCACCTGCAAACCTTTTATCCGTTAATAAAATTCCGTCATCGCATCCCATCGCTATTGCTTCCCTTACCGCCTCCTCAGCCTTGGGTGGACCCATACTCACTACTATAACCTCACCACTATAATTTTCCTTCAAAGATATGCCCTCTTCAATTGCATATAAATCAAGTGGATTAATTATCTGTTCCACTCCTTCCCTTATCATTGTACCAGTCTTTGGATCCATCTTAACATTACTTGTCTCAGGCACTTGTTTAATCGGTACTATTATTCTCAATTCATATCCTCCTATCTGGATTCAATATATAAAAATACCCGAAGATTAATACTTTTTTTCGTTTTTTTCATTAGACTTTTTAGAAAATTTAATTATTTATTCTTTGTTTATTCTGTTTTTCATTTGCTCAACAATGGAACGCACTTCATCTAAACTATTTCTCACTCTATCAATTAATTCCTGAATTTTTGCCTCTTCTGTTCTTTCAATTTCACCTTCGCTCATCTATTCATCCCCGAATTTATTTTACAGCTTATATTACACCTTTTTATTTTATTTATCCTACACTTTCCCTAAAAGATTAATTTTTTTCATTTCCTGCTCAACTTATATCCAAGAACAAACATTGAAACCTATCAATATAAATATCAAGCCTCTCCTATTGTTACTCAATCTCTATAATATACGGCATGATCATAAAGATATTTTCATCATTATTTAACCAGAGATTGAATAAATACTCATAATGTTTCATTTTTTTCACAAAGGGATTATCAGTTAATTTATTATTCTTAACAAACATGTCTCCAATATTCACATTCAGTAAAGACGGCCTGTGTTTTGGAAGTACTTTTATAACGGTTTCCTCCCCTTTCAAACCACCTTTTTCCTTCGCGATTTCTATCGCGGTTTTAAGATCACCAATCACGTCAACAATTCCTATATTCCTTCCGACAAGTCCACTCCATATCCTACCCTCACCGATTGCTTTTACGCTATCCTGCATTATATTTCTGCCTTCCGCCACTCGCTTTGTAAAAATTTCATAATAATCCGATATAATATCCTTTAATTTCTCTCTCTCGTCTTCAGTCAATTTCCTGAAAATACTCAGATAATCACTATATTTCCCTCTCTTAATAGTTACACTATTCACACCCATTTTATCAAAAAGTTTTTCCATTGCCAACTTTCCACCCAGTACTCCAATTGATCCTGTAACCGTATATGGTGTGGCAATAATTGTATCAGCCTGGCAGGCAATATAATAGCCACCCGAACCAGCTACACTGGACATTGAAACTATAAAAGGTTTTCTCTTTTCACCAGTTGTCGTGAGGTAGATTTCTCTCCATATTATATCTGACGCTAGTGCTGAGCCTCCAGGTGAATCTATACGAAAGACAATTGCTTTCACAGTTTTATCTTTTCTAGCACTTTTTATTGCTTTTGCAATGGTTACAGAACCCATCATTTTCCCATCAAAGTCCTCTCTTGATTTACCCTGGCTTATAGAACCAACTGCATAAATAAGGGCGATTTTATCTCTTTGTTCTGGATAAACCCAATCCTCGTTAAAAATCTTTTTTCCTCGATATTTTTTAATCTCAACAATCTTGGGTTTTGCTCTCTTACCAATTATTTTCTTTGCAACTTCAATCACTTGATCTTCATATAGACAATCAGTAACTAATCCAACTACTTTTGCATCCCGAGCCATATAGGGACCATTGTCTATTAAGTTTTTCAACTCCTCTTTTGTAAAGTTCCGTGAAATGCTTACTTCCTCAAGATAGGTATTGAAGTAATCATCAAGTAAAGCCTCCACCATTTCTCTATACCAGATAGACATTGTATCACTTGTCAACATATCTGCTGCCGTTTTATATCGACCAATTTTTTCAAATTCTGCTTCTATACCAATTTTGGTGAGTAAATCTTTTATGAATATCGACGTGGTTGACATACCAACAAGCCATAATGTACCAGCAGGATTAATATATATAGAATCACAAATACTGGACAGGTAATAGCTACTATTATTAAATGACTCACCGTAATAAATAACTGTTTTCCCGCTTTTCTTTAACCTACTTATAGCTCTTCTTAACTCATACAATTTTGAATAACCGTATCCTGTTCTGTCACCTTTAAAAACGACAATTTCTATATCTTTATCTTTTGCCAGCTCATCAATAAAATCAATCAGCTGCTTTAAAGTCGGCTTTTTTTTGAAAAATAACCTTGAAGGTTCTTCATCTATTTCAGGAGGCAATTCGAATATTACTATTTTCTTTTTTCCCCCCTTAAAAATGGTTCTGTATTCAGCATTTGTAAAGTGGATATAATCACCCATAATCTCCGATCCACCAATATTTGTAACAATACCACCACCAAAGTTCAGTAAGTTCAAATTCAACCCACATATAATATCTTCATCTTTATGTCGATATTCTCCGAATAAACTTATACCATTTACTGGTTTTATTTCAGCGTAAATCTTATAACTAAAATCAGATCCCTCAAAATCACCTTCTATATCTCCTGCTATTGTAAGCCAGTTTCCCAGTGGTCTTACACCAACACCTGTTGCAAAATTCATCGATTCGTAGTTTGCTTCAGTAACATTTCTTAAAACGCCACCAATTGACAAAAATTCAAAAGGTCTTTGTAAAAAGCCGATATTTATCTCTGAGTTCAATTTTACACCAGAATAATATTTATAATTGAATCCCAGATTAAGTCCTTTTCCAACCGAGAATCCTATACCAAAATTATAAATATTATATTTAAATCCATAGCTTTCCATATGCTCCAAACCAAAGGCAGAATTAGCCGACATCAGTGAAAAACAAAATTTATTTCTTATATTTCCATTATGTGTTAAAAATCCAAAAAATTGAATTTCCTTTCTTATCCCGAGAGCAGACGGATTCGTAAAAATCGACAAAGCATTATCTGTTACAGCTACGGACGAAGGATATGATGTAATATCTGCTAAAAACACCTGGGGTATAATTAAAATAAAAAATAAAGCTATTCTAGTAAATCCAAGATATCTCATAATATTTCCCTTTCCTTTTAATTTCATCAGGTTTATTAATAATACAGATAAATATAAAATCCATGTCACAATTTTACAATGTATATGATGATTGATATTCTAATTCTATGCAATAATAGTTTCAATTTTTCAAAGACAAATTTCTAATGATTTTTATATCAAATTTTCTCCATCTACTATTTAAATGGGTTGCTGATTACACAGTTACCTTTTTCTGTTAGGATGGCAATTTGAATGGGCTGTGTTTATTCATATAATCCACTATAGTAGAATAGTGTTGCTACTCGTTTTCACATTCCTTCCAAAAACTATCATCTTATAAAAAAATTGATTTTCATGCCTATTTCCAGGGAATTCTAAAATAAATCTACCTTATTCAAAATTTTTTAATTTAATCTAAGTAGCTCATTTGACTATTACAATATCCTTATAATGTCCTTCATAAAGAGTGTAAAACAGTAAGCATATACATAAGGTTAATAAACTATAAAAAATTTATTTTAATTTAACAGCTTCAATTAAAAAGAGCCTATATGTATCAATTAGATTTAAAATCTGGAAATTCTGTGCACTAAGTTCCTCTCTTAAAATCTCTTTATCAGGCAATAAATCATCCTCCACCGGCGCACCTATTTCCATATGAATTTTATTTGTCTGTTCTCTTCCCTCAGGATGTATGATAAATAATCTACCTCTTCCCTTTAATACCCTATAATATTCAGAAAAAGCCTGCCGCCTGTTTTTAATATGTGGCACAACACAGTAGTTAACTACTACATCAATAGATTTGCTTTTAAACGGTAAAGACTCTGCAAAGGAATTTATAACGTTAGAGCCGCTGTTTTTGATTTTTGATATTTTTAACATTTCCTTTGATATATCTATACCTACAATATTTTCAGCATATTTTCTCAATATTTTAAATAGAAATCCATTGCCACATCCAACATCGAGAACCCAATATACTCTTTTTAGATTCAATAAATTGAAAATCTCAATAGCTCTTTTAAATCCATCCCTTTGATTTCTAAAACTAACTGCTATATTATCAAAATAATCAATCAACTCTTTATAATACATACTCCAATATATTTATATAGAATATTTTAAACCGAAAGTAAAATTAATTCCAGGCAATGGGTATCCATACATCATCTCATACTTTTTATCAAGCAAATTATTAACCTTTAAATTCAATATAACAGACCTAAATGGTTTAAAGTTTACACCTGCACTAATTAATAAAATTGGATCCAATTTCACATACGATGGTGGTCCATATGCATAGGGATTTTTATAACTATAAAGACCACTTATATATTGTGCATTAATCATCCCGCTTATTTTTTTGGATACCTTATAATCAAATCCACATATAATTTTTAATTCAGGACTACCAACGACATTATTAGAATATTTAGCTTTATATAATCCAATATTCAAAGCTCCCATATTTAAGTGATATTTTAGTGAAAACTCAGCTCCCTTACTTGAAAAACTTGCAATATTCACATTCTTAAAATTTACAGTCTGAATCATATTATCAACATCTATATTAAAAAATGAAACGGTTCCAGATATAGATTTCCACCAGAAATCAGCAGAAAACTCCAGATTTTCCGAATATTCTGGTTTTAGTCCCTTATTTGCGGGTCTAAACAAATACAATTCACTTATTGTTGGATTCCTGTATCCTTTTGAGTAATAAGCTTTTATATTTAAGTATCTATTTACACTATATATAGCACCAGCCGATGGTAGTACCAACCCCTTCTCTACATCACCATATACAAATCTTACACCTCCTTCGAGTACAAGCTTTTTCAACAACCTACCATGGATAATCCCTATCATACTATGTTCACTAATACTATAACTATTCCATGATCCGCGAAATACATCTCCACCATAATTTCTATAATCATAACCCAAGATTAGATGATTGGAATGGTTAAAGTTATAACTTTCGGTAAGCATCAGTCCATAATTATAATCTTTTGATTTCCAGCCATCAAAAATCTTATGATCACCATAGTTATAATGCATCTTAATTTCACTTGTAAGCTTCCCAAAATCATATTCACCTGTGATATCAAAACCACCTCTTTTTAAATCATACCAATCTGTATCACTTGGAGCAGTTACCTGACGAGGATCATACAGATAAATATCGCTTATGTAAACATTGGAATAAATTTTGGCATTCTTTGCCCTGTTATAATGTGCTTCTAAGTTCAAAAAATTAGATTCATAAGAATCTTTGCCGGTACCTTCGAAGGTCCTGTAGCCTTCAGAGCGCCTTGTGCCCATAGAGACTGAATAACCCAACCCATTTTTCTCAAAGGTATGGCTTAAAGCATAGTTTATTGTATTAAAGCTTCCGTAAGTAATTGGTATTGATAAATGGATACCTTCTGGATACTCATGCTTTAGTGCAACATTAATAGCGCCAGCAAGGGCATTTGATCCATACAATAATGAAGCAGGACCTTTGATAACCTCAATACTTTTCGCATTAGTCAAAAAATATACATCATGAATTGGATGTCCGAAGATCCCCATTATATCAGGTCTGCCATCGATTAATATAAGAGACCTTGTTGTTGGGAATCCACTAATCCCTCTTATAGAAATCATACCAGCAGAACCTCTACTTACTCCATACCCTATATTAGACCTGGAAGTTACGAATAAACCAGGGAATGAACTATTAAGTTCCTCATACAATGGCATACTGTTTTTGAACTCAATTTCATTTATTTTCTTTATATCAATTGAAATAGGTACTTCCCATTTATGATATTTCACTCTAGACGCAGTTACCACAACTTCGGGTAAGGGATACACCTTAAGAGTATCTCTTTTTATAACCTCCTCAGAAACTAAATTACTCACAGCAATTACAAATATTAAAATTACTATCAAACTCCTATTTTTCATCACGACCTCCCCTATTTAAACTCCTGGTAGCATTTTACCTGTTGAGGTAAATGTTAATTTTCCATGCTTTACACCTCTCGAACCGATAATTCGATTCGCTATATCTGAAATCGTAGAATATCTTCCCTTAAGTATAATAACTTCTAAACAATTATCATGATCAAGATGTACATGTAAGTTAGAGTGTATGTACTTAAAATTATCATGTTGAAGATCAATTAATCTATCACTTATCTCTCTCACATGATGGTCATAAACTATTGTAAGAGTTCCTACTACTTCCATATCCTGATCAATCTCTTGTTTTACCAGGAATTCTCTTATTAAGTCCCGTATTGCCTCGGATCTATTCGTGTATCCTTTTCCCTGTATTTCCTTATCAAATTTTTCAAGTAAATCTTTTGGTAATGAAACCCCAAAACGAATCAACTCACTCACAAAGCCTCCGTAACACATTTCTAAAAAATGTAACACCATTTTTACATACTGTCAAGAAAAATATTACACCAATTACTATTTTATTTTTATTTTATATTAAATTCATACGAACCTTGTACAGTTCATTCACATGGTATACAGTTAAGGAGATTAATGGGGTTGATAGGG
>JACDNV010000018.1 GCA_017656425.1 Candidatus Neomarinimicrobiota bacterium
TGTCTACATTTTGAGTACAAAAGCCAAATCTGACAAAAAGCGATTTTGCATTTTTAAATTTGCATTCTGCATTCTACATTAAGCCATTGCACTTAACACTATATTTATTCACTAATGGAAATATAGTTAAAAACGGGTGTGTAATGATATTTATAGGGTGGAGTAGTAAAAAATTATCAAAATAAAATTATCGATGTGGTAATTTTAATACCGTTATAAATTTCATATTTAATTATATATTGTTAATCTTTGTTACTTACTGTAATTTTGAGGTTTTGAGGATTGATATTTGGGGAATTATGAAAAGTTCAAAACAAATCAGAAATGAGTTCTTGGAATTTTTTAAAGGAAAAGGGCATGAAATTGTAAAAAGTTCACCTGTTATACCGCAAAATGATCCCACCTTACTTTTTACAAATGCAGGGATGAATCAATTCAAGACAATATTTTTAAACCTCGAGAAACCGAAATATAAAAGAGTTGCAAATGCACAGAAATGCATACGTGTAAGTGGAAAACACAACGATCTAGAAGAGGTAGGAAAGGATACATACCATCATACATTTTTTGAAATGCTTGGTAACTGGTCATTTGGTGATTACTATAAAAGGGAAGCCATACAATGGGCGTGGGAGCTTGTAACAGAGGTATGGAACCTTGATAAAAAGAGATTGTGGGCTACCGTATATAAAGGTGATGAAGAAGCCGAGCGCCTTTGGAAAGAAGTTACAGATATATCACCTGAAAGGGTTTTAAGATTTGGAGAAAAGGATAACTTTTGGGAAATGGGAGAGACAGGTCCATGTGGACCCTGTTCGGAAATTCACTACTATATTGGTGACATGCCTGAGTCGCAAAGTGCTGAGAAAATAAACTCCGGTGATCCAGAGTATATAGAAATATGGAATCTAGTTTTTATTCAATATAATAGAGTGGAAGATGGTTTATTAACTCCATTGCCTATGAAGCATATTGACACTGGTGCTGGACTGGAACGAATAGTTGCGATAATCCAGGGGAAAAAATCAAACTATGATACGGATCTGTTTAAGCCATTGATTGATGCGATAGAAGACATTACGGGAGTTAAATATAACGAAGAGAATGGTGTGTCACATCGTGTTATCTCTGACCATGTGAGGATGCTTTCATTCGCAATAGCCGATGGTGGATTACCTTCTAATGAAGGTAGAGGGTACGTTATAAGGAGAATACTAAGGAGGGCAGCTCGTTTTGGAAGAATTATTGGTATGCATCAGCCATTTATCTATAGACTGGTTGATATACTTGCCGATATAATGGGTGACGTTTATCCTGAAGTAAGGGAAAGAACTGACCATATTAAGCGTGTTATAAAATATGAAGAAGAGCTGTTTAACGAGGCTCTTGATAGAGGTTTGAATCTTTTTACAAGTATAGTTGAAAAAACAAAAAGTTCAGGTGGAAAGATTATAAATGGGGAAGACGTATTTAAACTTTATGATACATACGGATTTCCTGTCGATCTAACAAAATTGATGGCAGAGGAAGAAGGTTTAACTATTGATGAAAATGGTTTTAATAAGATGCTTGAAGAACAGAGGGAACGTGGTAGAGCATATTCTTCTTTTCAGGATAAATATGATATGAAGAAAATTGATTGGGTTTATGTTTCAGGTGTAGCAGATTCAGAATTTATCGGATATGAAAATATAGAATGTGAAGCTCAAATTGTAAGGTACCATTTTAGTGGTGATACTGCGTATCTAGTATTAGATAAAACTCCTTTTTATCCAGAGTCAGGTGGTCAAGTTGGAGATAAAGGTGTAATTGAAGGTAAAGGTTTTATCATTGAAGTAAACGATACAAAGAAAGCAAATGATTCTATAATCCACATAGGAAAACTAAAGCAAGGTGAAAGAAAAATTGATGATAACAAAGTTATAGCTAAGGTTAATAAGGAATTAAGAGATGCAACAAAGAGGAATCATACTGCTACTCATTTACTCCATCGTGCTCTGATAATAACTCTTGGAGAGCATGTTCATCAGGCTGGTTCGCTTGTTGAACCTGAAAGGTTACGCTTTGATTTTACACATTATGAAAAACTAACTGATGAACAAATAGAAAAAATTGAAGATATAGTGAACCGTATTATTTTAGAAAATAGAAAAGTGATAAAAACATATAAAAAGTTTGATGAAGCAAAAAAAGATGATGTAATTGCTCTTTTCGGTGAAAAATATGATGAAATCGTTAGGGTAGTTGAAGTTGAGGGTTTTAGCAAAGAACTTTGCGGAGGTACTCATGTGGACTATACGGGGGAAGTTGGATATTTTAAAATTTTAAGTGAGACATCTGTTGCTGCTGGAGTAAGAAGAATTGAAGCTGTAACAGGCATGGAATCAGTAAAAGTATCAAGAACTTATAGCAAGATTATAAAGTCGCTGGAAGAAAAATTTGGAATTTCCCATAAAGAACTAATAAAAAGAGTGGAAAAACTTATCGAAGAAAATAAAGCCCTAAAGAAGAGGGGGATAGGGTTAATCAATACCGATGATTTGAAAATAAAAGAAGTAGACAAACAGAATTTGGGAGAATTAACAGTTGTAAGTAAATATTTTTATGAATTAGATGAGAGAATGCTAATGGAAATAGCCGACAAAATAAGAGAAGAAAATAGAAATTGCATTGGTATACTTGGAACTATTATAGACGGTAAACCAAAAGCTGTAGTAACTATTACAGACGATGTTATAAGTAAATATAAAATAAAAGCTGGTGACATTGCCAAGGAAATTGGTAGCATTATGGGTGGTGGAGGAGGTGGTAAATCTCATATCGCAACAGCTGGCGGAAGAGAACCAAGTTTAATTCACAAAGCGCTGAAAAAATCAATAGATATAATAAGAGAAGTTTTAGATAAAAATTGAGACTTTGAATGGAAAAATTAATTTTTGAATATTCAAAAGAGGGTAAAATTGGTTATTCTTTACCGGAATTTGACTACAAAGAAGTAGAACAACTTATTCCTGATGAGTACTTACGTATTAAGGAGGCAGAATTACCTGAAGTATCTGAGCCAGAAGTTGTTAGACACTTTATTAAACTATCAACTTTGAATCATCATGTGGATAAAGATTTTTATCCGTTAGGTTCCTGTACAATGAAATATAACCCTAAAATTAATGAAAAACTTGCTTCCTTATCCGGATTTACAGAGTTACATCCACTTCAAGACGAATCTTCAGTTCAGGGAGCTTTGCAAATAATGTATGAACTGGAAAAATATTTGTGTGAAATTACTGGGATGAATTCTGCTACATTGCAACCGGCGGCGGGCTCACATGGAGAACTAACAGGCGTTATGATAATGAAAAAATATCATAACAAGAAAGGAGAGAATAGAGAATATATTCTGGTTCCTGACTCTGCCCATGGGACAAATCCATCCAGTGTTAGCTCATGTGGTTTTAAAGCATTATCGCTCAAGACTGATGAAAATGGAATGGTCGATCTGGAAGATTTGAAAGAAAAAATGAATGAGAATGTAGCCGGTTTAATGTTGACAAATCCGAATACACTTGGAATTTTTGAAGAAAATGTTGAAAAACTCTCAGAGATCGTACACTCCTATGATGGTATAATGTATATGGACGGAGCAAATCTTAACGCTTTACTCGGTATTGTGAGACCCGGTGATATGGGATTTGATATTGTTCATATTAATCTTCACAAAACTTTTTCCACACCTCATGGTGGTGGAGGACCGGGTAGTGGTCCGATTGCTGTATCAAAGAGACTTGAAAAATTTCTACCTGTTCCTCGGATTGTTCTAAAAAATGGTAAATACAGTTTTGACTATAATAGACCTGATTCCATAGGTAAAGTTTTATCATTTTATGGAAATTTCGGAATAATTGTAAGGGCTTATGTCTATATAAGGATGATGGGAATTGAGGGATTAAAAAAGGCATCCAAAAATGCTATAATAAATGCTAATTATTTAAAAGAAAAGATAAAAAAATATTATGAGGTTCCCTATGATAGACCATGTATGCATGAATTTGTCGCATCAGGAAAGAATTTAAAGAGGTATGGAGTTAGGACACTTGATATAGCTAAACGAATACTGGATTTTGGTATGCATGCACCGACGATCTATTTCCCTTTAATAGTGCCTGAGGCTTTAATGATAGAGCCGGCTGAAACTGAGAGCAAAGAGACACTTGATAGATTTATTGACGTTATGATTAAAATCAGAAAAGAGGCAGAGGAAAATCCTGATTTACTTCATGAAGCACCTCATAATACCCCTGTCAGTAGGGTAAACGATCTAAAGGCAAATAAGGAATTGAAGGTCAATTGGTATAAAGATAAAGGTGGTGAATTATGAAATATAAAAAAAGTGGAAATGTATACATAGTGAAGATTGATAAGGGTGAATCAGTTATTGAGAAACTTATGGAATTTGCAGAAAATGAAGAGATTGTCAGTGGTAAAATTTCAGGTATTGGTGCTATTTTTGATCCTGTATTGTCCTATTTTGATGTAAGTAAGAAAGAATATAGAACAAAGGAATTCCATGGGGAATATGAAATGGCATCATGTCTGGGAAATATCGCTTTGAAAGATGGAGAGGTTTTTGTTCATTTACATGTTGTCCTTTCAGATGGTGATTTCAAAACGATAGGAGGTCATCTTAATTCTGCGAAAATTTCAGGTGCGGGTGAATTTTTTATCATTCCAACTATTGAAATAAATAGAAAATACGATGATAATGTTGGTCTTTTTATATGGGATTTATAAACAAAGAGGTTTTTAAATGTGTTCAAAAAAGATAGTAAAGACAGATAAGGCTCCTTCTGCAATAGGTCCTTACAGTCAGGCAGTAATTTCAAATAATTTTATTTTTACTGCTGGGCAGATTCCAATTAATCCAGAGACAGGCAGGATCGTTGATGGTGGTTTTAAAGAACAGGTTAGGCAAGTTCTAGAGAATATAAAAGCAATTATAGAAGCTGCAGGTAGCAATATAGAGAATATTGTTAAATTAACGGTATATTTGACTGACCTTAGCTTTTTTGGAGAATTAAATGAGGTCTTTAATGAATATTTTTCTGATAATCCACCTGCAAGGTCAGCTATGCAGGTTTCACGTTTACCAAAAGAGGCTATGATAGAAATAGATGCAGTTGTAACTCTCAAATAGGGGTGTATTTATTGAAGAAGAAATTTGCGATAATTGTAAATCCAATTGCAGGGCGAGGAAGGACGTTAAAAAAATTGAAAGTATTAAAATCTCTAACTGACAATGCGAAATATGCGGATTTCGATTTCTATTTTACCGAATATCCACAGCATGCCACACAAATAGCTGAGGCAATACACAAGAATTATGACGCAGTACTTGCGTTTGGTGGAGATGGAACTGCTAATGAGGTTATGAATGGGCTCATAGGTACAGATACCCCATTTGGAATAATTCCTCAGGGAACTGGTAATGATTTTGCTCGCAGTATGAAAATGAGTTTTGATATAAAAGAGACTATTGAAAAGATATTAAAATTTAACACAAGAAAAATAGACATTGGTAGTATCGGAGATAAATTTTTCTTAAATGGTGTTGGAATCGGATTTGATGGATACGTAAGCCACGTAGCAAAGAAGATAAAAATACTAAAAGGTCCAATAATATATTTTACAACCATATTATATTGCATGCTGGTATGGAAAGCCATTCCCATTCACCTTGAAATAGATGGTAAACATTACGGGAAGATGCATGTCTTCCTTCTTGCAGTAGGCAATGGAAATTATATTGGCGGGGGCTTGAAACTTACTCCAAATGCAGTTGTAGATGATGAAAATTTTGACATTTGTAAGATCGATAACCTTCCAATATTTAAAGTCATTTTCAACCTATTTCGCCTTAAAGATGGGACAATAGAAAGAATAAAAGAAGTTAGCATTCTAAGAGGTAAGAGTTTGTTGATAAGAAGTCATCTGAATTTACCAATACATTATGATGGTGAGCTATTCCAGAGCCAGGGTAAAGATGTAAAAATAACCATTTATCCAAAATCGGCACTTGTAATTTCAGGATGAAATATAACTTAAAAACAATTATTATTATAATTATTGCTATAGATAAAATTTTATTATCGGCCGATACGACGGATATCGATACAATTAGTTCAAAAAAAGCTCTAATTTATTCTATAATGTTTCCCGGAATGGGGCAGATATATTTAAAGAAGTACCATAAAGCAGTATTAATGATTTCTGCGGAAGCATTTTTTATCTACAAGGCTTCATACTATCATAAGATAAATAGATATGTTGACAGGACTATTGATATAGTAGGTCCAGAGGTGTGGTTTTCTCTATCAGAGGATGCGAGGAAGGATTCTATAAAAAAATACACAGGATTTGATCTGAACTTGAGTACATGGAGACCAAGAGAAAAAAGGAATAAATATGTATGGTGGGCTGTAGCAACATATCTTTATAATATACTTGATGCGTATGTCGATGCTGAGTTATATTATTTCCCCGAGGAAACTAAATTTAGATTCTTCTATGATCCAATTAAGGGAGTGGGTGCAAAGTTTGTTATAAACTTTTAGGAGGTATAGTTTAATGGAAAGGGAAAGATGGTCTTCCAAGGTTGGATTTGTGCTTGCTTCAGCTGGTTCAGCAATAGGTCTTGGAAATATCTGGAAATTTCCATATTTGGTGGGTGAAAATGGAGGGGCTGCATTTATATTTATATATTTGTTGAGTGTTTGTATAATTGGTCTCCCAGTTCTAATTGCGGAGATTTTGATTGGTAGAACTGCTCAGAGAAATCCAGTTGGAAGTTTTCGAGTTTTAACAAACGGAAATAAATTCTGGACATTAGTAGGCTATATGGGAATTTTTGCTGGCTTTATAATATTAAGCTATTACAATATTATAGCTGGTTGGAGTTTCGGTTATTTTATAGAATCTTTTCGTGGTTCTTTTAACAAACTTATAACCCCAGATCAGGCTTCAGAGTATTTTAAAATTTTAAGTAATAATCCCCTTTGGACGCTTTTATATCATGCCATCTTTATGGCATTCTCTACAATCATAATTTTCTTTGGTATTAAGAAGGGAATAGAAAAATCAGCAAAGATAATGATGCCACTTTTATTTATCTTGATTATTGTATTGGTAATAAGAGGCGTAACATTGATTGGATCAAGAGAAGGTGTAAACTACCTGATAAAGATAGATTTGCATCGTATAGATAGTAAAACCTTTTTAATGGCGCTAGGACAGGCTTTTTTCTCATTAAGCCTTGGAATGGGGGCGTTGATGACCTATGGTAGCTACATGTCTAAGGAAGATAATTTACCTTCTTCGGCTTTAAATATTGTTCTACTAGATACTCTTGTAGCACTTGTATCAGGATTTATGATTTTCCCCGCACTTTTTGCAATGGGACAGGAGCCAAATCAGGGGATCGCTCTAATATTTTATATATTACCTGTTATATTTAATTCCATACCAGGTGGGTATATATTCAGAATATTTTTCTTTCTATTACTTTCCCTTGCAGCTCTTACATCAACAATATCACTATTTGAGGTGGTAACATCATTTGCAATAGACGAACTGAAAGCAAATAGGAAAAAATGTGTGATCCTCATTGGGTTATTAGTTTTTGTTATTGGTATTCCAAGTGGCTTGTCTTTCAGTGTATTCAAAAATTTTAAGATTTTTGGAATGACATTTTTTGAGTTTTTTGATTTTATTGCAGCAAATATATTATTGCCGACAGGCGGGATATTGATATCAGTTTTTATTGGTTGGTATTGGGGTAAAGAAAAGGCTATAAGGTATCTAATACAGGGAGTTAAGAGGTTTCCAGAGCCTCTGCTGAATTGCTGGTTTATAGTAGTCAAATATCTTGCTCCTGTTTTAATACTCCTTGTATTTTTTACAGGCTTGGGTATATTATGAAAAAGTATTTCCCTTGCATCCTGGTATTAATCATCATTTTTATTCTTTTTCATAGTCCGCTGGTTTGTAATCAACGGGATAAATGGTTAGCTTTTGACAAATATCAGCATTTGACAGCTTCATTCTTCTTAGTGACGGCTAACTATTATTTTTTTAACAGGTATAATGATTATTCTTCTCAAAACGCAAAGAAATATTCAGCTATAGTTACTTTTAATATTGGATTATTAAAAGAATTTTATGATAGGTACTATAAAAAAACTTATTTCAGTAGAAAGGATTTAGTTATTGATATGGTTGGAATTGGATTGGCTTTGATATTTGTTAATAACTTATGAATAGTGAAATAGAATATGTAGGTTGCATACATATCCATACTATTTATTCCGACGGTTCAGGGAATTATGAAGATATTATTAGCAAAGGGATAGAAGCGAACCTTGATTATCTTATGTTTTCTGACCATATGACATTACAACCCAAAAGAGATGGTTATGGTGGCTGGTATAATGGTCTTTTTGTAATTGTAGGGTATGAAATTAATGATAAAGATGATAGACATCACTTTCTTGCTTTTGGTATTGATGAAGAGTTGCCGAAAGATCTATCTCACGAGGAATATATTGAAAGGGTTAAAGCCTTAGGTGGATTGGGTATTGTTGCTCATCCTTTTGAAGAAAGAGATATTGAACATGCATTACCTGGTTATCCGCCGGCACCATGGGGAAATCTTGATTATAAAGGAATAGAAACAATAGAAATCTGGAATATGATGTCTCACTGGATGGAGAAAACAACTATAAGGAATAAATACTGGAATGCGATTCATCCTCGAAGTTTTTCTACATTTCCTAAAAAGAACCTGCTTCAGTGGTGGGATAATGTAAATAAAGTTAGGAAAGTAACAGGAATCGGTTCTGTTGATGCACATGCAATTAAAGTAAAAGTACTGGGACTTTTTTCTAAATCAATTTTCGATTATAAAATAATGTTTAAATCAATTCGCACTCATCTATTGCTCGATAAGCCAATTTCAAAAGAAAAGTCCATAAAGGAAAATGAAAAGTTGATTTTTAATGCAATAAAAAATGGTAGATGTTTTATATCAAACTATAGACGAGGTGACGCCAGGGGATTCAGGTTTTGGGCTGAAAATGAAGGCAATATTTATCATATGGGTGATAGGGTAATAAGTAATGATGTAACGCTTAAAGCAATATTACCAGATAAAGCCGTTTGTAAAGTCATAAAAGATGGGAAAGTGTTTTATAAAAATGAAATAAATACGTTAAATTTGGATGTACCTAGTGGTATTTATCGGCTCGAAGTGGAAAAGGAAGGAAGAGGCTGGATTTATACAAATCATATAAAGGTAATTGGAAATTTTGAAAGGTGAAATGATATGTGTGGGATAGCAGCTGTTTATGGTAATCAAGATGCGTCAAATCTTGTATACCTCTGTCTATACGCATTGCAACATAGAGGGCAGGAAGCGGCAGGAATAGTATCATGTAATGGTGAAAGACTCCATATAATTAAAGATTTTGGGCTTGTTTCTGAAGTATTTGATACTCAAGAAAAATTTGGAATTCTTAAAGGTAATATTGCTGTAGGACATGTAAGATATTCCACCCATGGGGAAGCCACTTTATTGAATGTACAGCCATTAGTTTTTAATTATAAAGGGCACAATATTGCAATAGCTCATAATGGTAATCTTGTAAATCTTAAAAAGTTAAAAAAAGAACTTGAAGATAATGGAGCTATATTTCAAACAACAAGTGATACTGAATTTATAATACATTTAATGGCTCAGTCAAAGGGTGACACGATTGAAGAAAGACTGATAAATGCATTGAGAAGAGTTGAAGGAGCCTACTCTTTACTTATAATTGTTGATGATAGATTATTTGCCATTAGAGACAAGTATGGGTTTAGACCATTATGTATGGGAAAATTAGGCAATTCGGTAGTTTTTGCTTCAGAAACCTGTGCTTTTGATCTTATCGGTGCAAATTATGAGAGAGATGTCTATCCTGGGGAAATGATTATCGTTGATTCAACAAAAGTAAGGTCAATTCAGTTTGAGAAACCAATACCCCATTACTGTATTTTTGAATATGTATACTTTTCACGTCCTGATAGTAAGATATTCGGTGAGAACGTAGATAAAGCAAGAAGAAAACTTGGTAAAATATCCGCATTGGAAAGTCCGGTTAAAAATGCTGATATAGTATTTTCAATACCTGACTCGAGTAATACCATAGCACTTGGGTATGCTCAAAAGTCTGGTATCAGGTTTGATATAGGATTAATAAGGAATCATTATATAGGTCGAACATTTATCCACCCACATCAGACAATTAGAGATTTTTCTGTTAAAGTAAAATTCAATACCATCGCTGGTATAATAAAGGATAAAGTTTGTGTTGTAGTAGATGATTCTATTGTTCGTGGTACAACATTGAAGAAATTGGTTTCCCTTATAAAAAAAGAGAATCCAAAAGAAGTACATATTCGTATAGGTTCACCTCCAATAAGATTTCCTTGTTATTACGGTATGGATTTTCCATCTCAAGAGGAGTTAATAGCATTTAAAAAAACGGTTAATGAGATTAAAGAATATCTTGAAGTTGATTCACTTGAATATTTGAGTGTGAAAGGTTTACTTGATGCGATGTCATTTCCTCCTGAGGATTTTTGTACTGCATGTTTTACAGGTGATTATATTATTCCAATAACTGAATATAAGAAAAGTAAGGAAGATATATGAAGCTTAAAGTACCAGAAAGATTAGTAAAGCCTTTAGATTATTTGTTTATTTTTAGGCCGACACTATTTTTCCCTGTATGGATAATTACTCTTGCTGGATATTCTGCATTTTTTACTTCTAAAAATGAAACATTGTGGTGGGTTACAAATTTTAACTTGAAAATAGTTCTAAACTTGCTTTTTGTTACAGTGCTTTCAGGCGCAGTGTTTATCTTTAATCAGTTAAAAGATATTAATACTGATAAGATTAATAAAAAATTGTTTTTAGTGTCAGAGCAATACGTAAATCCGGAAACTGCAAGTAAAATTGCGATTATCTCCTTAATAATTTCATATATTTATTTTATTATTACTTTCCAATTCATCGCTCTGGTCATATTGATTTTGTTTGGTGCTTTATGGGGATATTTTTATAATTTTGAACCTTTCAGACTAAAAGATAGACCAATTCTTGGATTTTTTGCTAATATTGGTGGAAGCCTCTTACTTTTTGTTGCTGGCTGGAGCACGGCAGGAGCATTAAATTTCGACACTTTATTATTTTCGGTACCTTATGTTTTTGCATTAAGTTCTGTAACTCTATTGACAATGCTTCCTGATTATAATGGTGATGCAATATCAGGTAAAAATACATTTCCAGTAAAATATGGTAAAAGTATAACAATTTATTTGTCAGTTATTTTTGTATTCCTTGCGCTTATTTTTGGAATTTATGTAGATGATCCTGTTATAAGTCTACCATCTTTACTTTCCATACCTCTTTTTGTAATATTATTGTTTAAAAATAATCTACCATCGATATTTCGGTGTATAAGATATCCGATTCTATTTTTGGGGCTTACTTTATGTGTGCAGTTTCCATATTTCTTTATATTATTAGCATTAAATTACTATCTGTCAAGGATTTATTATACATCAAGATTTAATCTTGATTATCCTACATTTAAAGTTGATTAGATATCAATTAGTTAGAGGTTAATTATGATTGTTGTAAATGAATCATTGTGTGATCTTTGCGGAACCTGTATAGGAGTATGTCCACAAAACTGCATGGAACTTTTTGAGACAAGGATTATCATTGATAATGAAAAGTGTATCGAATGCCTTAATTGTGTTGATATATGTCCATTCCGAGCAATTAATCAACAAAAAGAAGAGGACGTTAGGGTATGATCAATAAAGATGTATATGATGTTATTGTTATTGGTGCTGGACCAGCAGGTTCAATGGCGGCTTATTATTCAAAGAAAAATGGTGCAAATAGTGTTCTTCTTCTCGAAAGGGACCGTGAAATAGGCGTACCTGTGCGATGTGGCGAAGCTGTAAGTGAAATGTCCTTGAAGAAGTTTGTTCCTGACATTGACTTTAGGTGGGTTGCAACAATTATTAGTGAGGTGAGATTTGTTTCCCCAAATGGCTATATAGTTGACGCATATATACCAGGTAGAGGATTTATCCTTAATAGAAGGATTTTTGACCACTACTTGGCTAATGAAGCATCAAATATTGGGGTTGAGGTTTTGACGAGGGCTAATGTCAGAGAGGTTTCGGATTTTGAGAATGGTTATAGGAATGTATATATAGATGTTTTAGGTGAAAAGTATACAATAAAAGGTAGAATTGTAATTGCTGCAGATGGTGTAGAATCTCGAATAGCAAGAATGGTTGGTATCAATACATATGTACAAATTAAAGATATGGAATCCTGTGTACAAATGCATTTAGGCAATATTAATGTTAAATCAAATAGGATAGAGTTTTATCTATCAAAAGAGCTTGCACCAGGTGGCTATCTATGGGTTTTCCCGAAAGGAAAAAGGGATGCGAATGTTGGTCTTGGAATCAGTGGTGATTTTTCAAATAGCAAACATGCGATAGATTATTTAACCGAATTTGTTAAGAATAGATTTCCGGGTGCATCGATACTAACCATAGTAGCTGGTGGGGTACCATGTACTAAACCTCTTGAAAAATTGGTAGGCGACGGATTTATAGTCATTGGAGATGCTGCTAGACAAGTAAATCCTATGACAGGAGGGGGTATATCTCTAGCCTTAGCATCGGGTAAAATGGCGGGCGAATTAGCTGGTGAGGCAATAAAGGAAAATGATTGTAGTTCAGATTATCTAATGCGTTATCAAAAGAATTGGTTAAAGAAATATGGAGGTGAACAAAAAAGATATTATAGATTAAAAGAATTTATCAGAACCCTTGAGGATCAAGAACTTGATGATATTGCAAAGAATCTATTCGATACGCCACCAGAAAAAGTTACGTTAACAAAAATATTTACCCTTGCAGTTAGACGCAAACCTTCTCTTTTAGTGGATGTAGCGAAAGTGTTTGCTGGATTATAAAAAATGGATATAAAATGGGAAGATCTTGGTCTCGAATCCTTTGTTATAATGGATTTTGAGACTACAGGTTTAAATCCCTGTACCGACTCTATAATAGAATTTGCCCTTGCAAGGTACGAGAAGGGAGTTCTAAGAGAAAAGTTTTCTTCCCTTTGTAAACCTGATTCTGAAATACCAGAAGAAATAACAAAAATTACCGGTATTACAAATGATATGGTGAAAAATAAGCCTAACTTTAGAAAATTTGTTAAAGACATTATCGATTTTATTGGATATCAACCAATTATTGGTCATAATATATCTTTTGACTTGAGATTTTTTAAAGCACAATTGGATAGGATGAACATAAAAATTGATTTTAGCGACTTTTTAATTATCGATACGTTATTACTTTCAAGGACATTTTTATTTTATTTACCAGGATTTAGCCTTTCATCAATTTGTTCAAGTTTAGACATTAAAGGATTTGAGTTTCACGGAGCTGTCGATGATGTAACTGCAACGGGTGAAATTTTTAGTAGAATAATACCAAGCGTTTTGAGTTTTGAAGAAGATGTGTTGAAAGTTTTATACTATATACTAGAAGATACTAGCGATCCACATAAATACTTTTTTAAAAAAATTATTGATTATAGAATCCGAAATAGCTTTATGATTAATCAAAATCATAGCGAATGTGATTGGATAGCGCCTGAAAATATTATAGAGAATGATGATAATAACTGTCAACTGTCATCATTGCAGAACGTATATAGTTATTTCAAAAAAGATAGTCAAATAAAGGCACTAATTGAGGGTTTTGAAGAGAGGGATGAACAAATTTCAATGGTAAATGACATTGTAGATGCACTTGAAAATGAAAAGTTTGCAATAATAGAAGCAGGTACTGGTGTTGGTAAAAGTTTAGCCTATTTATTGCCAACTCTAATCTGGTCAGGTTTGAATAAAAATGAAAAGGTGGTGATAGCATGTAATACAAAGGCACTACAGGGGCAGCTATTTTATAAAGACATGCCAATTCTATTAAAAGACATTAAACTGCCCGGTCGTGCAGTGCTTTTAAAAGGAAGAGGTAATTATATTTGTTTAACGAGGTGGAATAGAGTTTTAGACAATTTACAGAGGTATCTAGGAAGCTACAATAGAACCGGAATTTTGCCTATAGTAACTTGGCTTTCAAAAACTAAAACAGGTGATATATCAGAAAATTCAGGTTTCTTAAACTCAGATGGATATTCAAATGTCTGGAAGGAGATATGTTCCATGCCCGGCTACTGCACAACCTCTGTTTGCAGTAAATATAATGGCTGTTTTCTGGGGAAGATAAGGCGAAAATTAAATGATTCAAACCTGATAATTGTAAATCATTCACTACTTTTATCTGATACTGGAATGGGTAAAAAAATTATCCCAGATTATTCTGTGCTTGTTATAGATGAAGCGCATAACCTTGTAAAGAATACCTACGATAGTCTAACCGTTGAGATTTCTCTAAACGAAATAAGGAGTTTATTGGATAGAATTTATAATGCCAGAAAAGAAAAACATGGGATACTAGATGAGATAGAAATACTATCAAAAAGAGTAATCTTATCCGATGAGTACGTTCGCATAGAAAAATATTTTGATAATGCTAAAGATATGATAGATAAATTAAAACCTTTATTTTTTCAACTATTTGCTGAAATGATTGCTGTTGTTAGAAGGAAGATAGATGATTTTGAAAAATTCCTTTCTTATGGTGATAAAAAAAGATATAAAAGTTTTGTAGATGTCTTTGGCAATCATATAAAAGAAAAAATTGATTCCTTAATCTTAGCATCGAGAAATTTATATGAAACCCTTAATAAAATTTATGAGACATTGAATAGTACACTGTTTAAGTTTGGTATTCATGATAACGAAATAGTGGTGGAATATAGAAATACCATAGATAACCTTTGTTCATTAGTTGAGGCTATGGAAATAGTAGCGAATGATGAGGCGAGTGAAGATTTTATAAAATGGTACTACATAAAAGGAGATGGGAATGAGTATAATCTGAGCCTTAATTATTCAAAATTTGATGTATCAGATTATTTGTATTCAAATCTATTCAATGATTTGAAAACGGCAATATTAACATCTGCTACAATCAGAGTTAATAATGAGTTTGAATATTTTCTGGATAGAACTGGTTTGAATAAAATTGATAAAGACAGGATAATTACAAGTACTATAAGTTCACCCTTTGATTATGAAAATCAACTGGTATTTTTTAGTTATCATAGCGATAAAAACGAACTTAATTCATTAAATGAGTTATCAAATCTGATAATCGAATTGAGTATTACGTATAGAAAAGGTACACTCGTTCTTTTCACGTCAATAGAAGCGATGAAAAGAGTTTATGATAAAATAAATTCAATATTATCATCAAATGGAATTGAGGTCCTGGTACAAACAAAACGTATATCAAAGGAGGTTTTACTAGATAGGTTCAGGAGAAATAAAGGATCTGTGCTACTTGGGACTGATATTTTCTGGGAAGGAATTGATATTGTTGGTGATTCATTACAGATATTGATTATTCAAAAATTACCATTTGATGTACCATCTGATCCTTTAGTGGAAGCTTACTGTGAGAAGCTGGAAAAAGATGGCAAAGACTATTTTATTGATTATTATATTCCTGAAGCAATTATTAAATTTAGGCAGGGGTTTGGAAGACTAATAAGGTCAAAAAGTGATATAGGAATTGTTATTAATTTTGACAATAGAATTGATACGAAATATTACGGTAGATTTTTTAAAGATGCATTACCTGTTAAGGTAGTGAAGGTTCGCGGAATCGGAGCAACCTTAGAATTGTCGGGCAGATTTTTTAGCTCTCGGGAATAGTAGATGATAAGAAAAATATTTTTTGTTGCCTTATCTGGCATTTTAGCCATAAATATACTGGCTCAAGAGAAAAAATTCCTGACTGTAAGGGATATATATGAAGATCCGGCTTTAAACAATAAGGAATTTTATAGTTTCAAATTCGCATGGAAGGGAGATACTGAACATCTTACTTATTTCAAAACTGTGAATGATTCAGCAAAGCAGCTCGTCGGATATGATCCCGTAAGAAAAAATGAATATGTAATTCTGGACGGTAATGATTTAGTTGGTATGTTGACAATAGATGATATAAAAAATATACAATGGTCGCCCGATGGTGAAAATTTAGTTACAATAAAAGACAATGATATTTATATAGTTGATGTTAAAAACAAAAGATATAGAAGGCTTACAAAAGATGGTCGGAAGAAATCAGATGTAAGGTTTTCAAATAACGGTGAATACATAAGCTTTATCAAAAATCATAATTTATGGTTAATTGATTTAAAAACAGAAGAGCTTGAGCAAATAACCACCGAAGGTAATGATAGTATTTATTTTGGAGAACTTGATTGGGTATATCCAGAGGAACTCCAGATAAGTTCAGGATATTGCTGGTCTCCTGATGATAAATATATAGCATTTCTGAAACTGGATGAATCGAAGGTAGGAAAATACCCCATTATCTATCAGGATAGTATTTATCCTAAAATATACTGGGAATACTATCCAAAAGCTGGAACTGATAATCCAGGAGTAGAAGTTGGATTAATTAATATTAGTAACAAAAGGATTAACTGGATAACATTGCCATGGATTGATGTAGAATATATCGCACGTATAGACTGGGGTAGTAGTAATGAACTTTATATTCAGACATTAAACCGTAATCAAAATATTTTAAGACTTTATCGTTACGACATAAGAGATGGAAGAGTAAAGCTTGTTATTGAGGAAAAAGATCCATTCTGGGTAAACATAAAAGATTTATATTATTATTTTAAAGACTCAGATAGAATTTTATGGTATTCCGAAAGAAGCGGGTATACTCACTTCTACTTGTACGATAGTAATGGAAAATTGTTAAAAACCCTGACTTCTGGTGAATGGAATGTAACAAAACTTTATGGCGTTGATGAAGAGGAAGACTGGATTTATTTCGCCAGTACAAAGGATTCATATCTTGAGAGACATATTTATAGAGTCAATATCAAAAGCGGGAAGATATATAGACTTGACGACAAACCAGGTACAAATGATGGTATATTTTCAAATAAATTGAATTTCTTTTTGTGTATAAATTCTAGACTTGATGAACCCTTAAATGCAATATTATGCGATAGCAATGGTAATAAAATTACTGATATATACAAGAACAAAAATTGGGACGAGGATAAATATTTAATGCCCGATTATCTTTTTGTAAAGATAAAATCCCATAATGGCGATTCACTCACAGGTGTTATGTTTTATCCCTATAATTTTAATCCTGAGAAAAAATATCCTGTCCTTGTTTATGTCTATGGTGGACCACACGTACAGGTTGTTCAAAACAGTTTCATTAATCCATGGCATCTATTATTAACGCAAAGAGGCTATATAGTTTTTTCATTGGATAACCGAGGTTCTGCAGCAAGGGGAAGAGATTGGGAGCGAAAAATATATCTAAGATTTGGGAAATACGAACTCGATGATCAACTTGCTGGTGTTGATTATCTAAGAAGTCTTCCATATATTGACACAAATAGAATCGGCATCTGGGGATGGAGCTTCGGAGGGTATATGACTTTGATGGCACTGACTAAGGAACCTGATGTATTTAAAATTGGCATTGCAATAGCGCCAGTAACTGATTGGAGATATTATGATACTATTTACACTGAAAGATATATGGGTTTACCTCAATACAATAAGGATGGGTATTATAATAGCTCCCCAATAAATTTTGTGAAAAATATAAAATCTAAATTATTTTTAGCACACGGGTTGACAGATGATAATGTTCATTTTCAGAATACAGAGCAATTTGTTAAAAAACTTATCGAAAATAATATACACTTCAAGTTCTTAGTGTATCCTGAGAAAAAACATGGTATACGTGGAGACAAAGCAAGAATTCATCTATTTGAAGAGATGACAAATTTTATAGAGGAAAATTTATAGTGAATTCTTTTAAAAATTACTCATTAAATATTTAATCTCTTGAAGGATTTCAATAAAAATATTTTTAATATTAAAAAATAAAATCATAGATTGATTTTAAAAATTTTATTGCCCGACTTGAGAAGATGGAATTTTCTATAATGACAAGTTCCCTGAATAATTGGAAAAATTATAATAAAATTGATAAAGTGGTAAATTTTATTCAGAAGCCATATTCTATGCAGGGACTCTTATCGAAAGTAAGAGAAGTTATAACAGATAAATAGTTAAAAGAGCTTGGATTATAGATTCTTACAATTTTGAAATTGCAAAATATTTTTATTAGTTTTATAATTGAAAGGTGATGGTAGTATTATTAACAATATTATGCTTTATAAGTGGTGCGGTCCCTTACTCATATATTGTAGGAAAACTGTTTATTAAAAAAGATATTAGAAATTATGGGGATGGCAATCCTGGATCTGCAAATGTTATAAGGGCTGGTGGATGGTTGATTGGATTGTTAGCAGCGATACTGGATTTTGGTAAGGGATTCATTCCAGTGATAATAATAAAACAGAATATGTCAGATAGTTCATTGGCGTTAATACCAATACTAATCGCTCCTATTTTAGGTCATGCTTTTACTCCATTTTTGCGTTTCAAAGGGGGTAAAGCAGTAGCTGTTACCTATGGTGTCTGGATGGCATATACAAATTTTGATGCCCTTCCATTTATTGGAATAAGTATGTTGATTTTTACATCGATACAAAAGCAGGATGCCTGGTCAGTCGTTGCTGGATTTTTAATCTTTGGGGCATATCCAATTTTTATTATAGGAAATACTGTCGCAATAAGTTTATTTCTAACTAACTTATCTATATTAATATACAAACATTATAAGGACCTTAAAGGTGGAATATTACCAAGGGACTGGGTGACTAAACTCATCGGGGTGGGGAAGTGAGCTCGACTTTACATTTAATAAGTGTTATAGCATTTCTTTCATCGCTAACCTTTCTACTTATTTCTATCAATAATCTATCAAATTTTAGAAGACTTGGCGAGTACAGACTGGTAAAAAGTTTGCCAAGACTATCTGTCTTAATTCCTGTACGGAATGAGGAAGAAAAAATCGAAAAATGTGTATTAAGCATTTTGAATCAGGATTATCCTGACTTTGAAGTAATAGTTTTGCTTGATAATTGTGAAGATAAAACTGAAGAAATATTGCATGATATTGCAAAAAAATATAAAAATTTAAAGATAATAAAAGGTCAGCCTTTGCCAGAAGGATGGTATGGAAAACACTGGGCATGTTTTCAATTGACAAATTATGCTAATGGTGATCTTCTGCTATTTACAGATGCTGATACGGTTTATAAAAGAAAAAATACTTTAAAGCTTGCAGTATCAGCACTTATTAAAGAGAATGCAGACTTATTAACTGGGCTACCAAAGGAAGAAGCATATTCCTTTTCAGAAAAGTTAGCGATACCATTTATCTCCTTTGGAATTCATACGATAGTGCCTATAAAATTGATATCAAAAATGAAAAGCCCGATAGCTACTGTTACCATTGGCCAATTTATGCTATTCCGCAGAGAGGTACTTGAAGATATTGGAGGATTTGAAAGCGTTAGGGATGAGATAGCAGATGATATTGCCCTAGGAAGAAAAATAAAAGAATACGGATACAAGTGGTATTTTATTGATATCAGTGATCATGTAAGCTGCAGAATGTATGAGGACTTAAAAAGTGTATTTCACGGTTTTGGAAAAAATTTATTTGGAGTTTTTAATTATAAAATTCTTACTTACTTCTTGGTATGGACTTTTGTCGCAGTAGTATTTCTTTGTCCTATATATATAATTGCATTGAAATTTTTAAAATATACAATAACTAAATCTGTCCTATATTACTCACTGGGGACTTTGACTGCGCTCTCCATTACCTTTTATATCCCTTATAATAGATTTAAATATTCCACAAGCCTGATTCTTCTATATCCAATTACTGTTACAATATGGATTCTAATGGCATTTTACTCATTTTATTCAACTATTGCTGGTAAAGCAGCTTGGAAAGGTAGAAAAGTCCTGAAACACGAAGTCCGCTGGCTATAGCCATAAGCGATGGGCAAAAATTTTATTTCTCTTGATATAGAAAAAAATTTATGGCAAAAAGGATATAAACATATTGCTGGTGTTGACGAGGCAGGTAGGGGACCTCTTGCCGGACCTGTAGTAGCCGCTGCTGTAGTCTTTGACCACGATGAATACATAGAAGGTGTAAATGATTCAAAAAAATTAAACCCAAAACGAAGAGAAGAGCTTTTTGAGGAAATTACAACTAAAGCACTTACCTACGGTATAGGTGTTGTTGATAATAATGAGATTGATAGAATAAATATTTTACAGGCTACACATAAAGCTATGCGAAAAGCACTTGGTAGTCTAAAACTGAAAATAGATTATATAATAGTTGATGGTTATGGACTACCCGAGAAAATTTATCCTCAGAAAGCTATACACGGTGGAGATAAACTGTCCTTTACAATAGCATCAGCTTCAATTCTTGCAAAGGTTTTTCGTGACAGATTAATGAGAGAATATGACAAAATTTTTCCTGAATATGGTTTTGGAAAACATATGGGTTATGGGACTAAGGAGCACATTGAAGCAATTAAAAAGCATAATCCAAGTCCCATTCATAGAAAATCTTTTTCCAGAGTTAAGGAATATTTGAATAACATTTATAAGAATAATAAAACCATTGGTAAATATGGTGAGCAACTTGCAGTGAAATATTTATTCGACAAAGGTTTTAATATTATAAAAAGGAATTACAGAGTGGGAACATTGGGAGAGATTGATATAATAGCACAAAAGGATGAATGTATATATTTTGTGGAGGTCAAGACCCAACTTAGTGATAGATTTGGTCCTGCTGAGTTTCGTGTCGACGAAATTAAACAGTCTCAAATAGCAAAAATAGCCGAACAATTTTTATTTGAACAAAGATATAAAACAAATCTTGATGTTAAATTTTCTGTCATTGCCATCGATCTGAAAAATAAAATTGAAAAAATAAGATTCTATCCTAATGCCTTTATAATAGAATAGCTCACCCGACGCCTAACTTTTTCTATAATTATCCCAATTTTTTAATTGTTAAACAATATAATGATTATAAATTATATGATGTATTTTTAATTTAATACGGTTGATGGTTGAAAATGGAAAAATAATATTAATTCATTCTTGTAGGGAATAAAGACAGGAGGCTGAATTAATGAAACACATTGGACTGGGAAAAATCAGTTATATAACAGTAGTGATAATAATTATTTCATTATGGCAGATGTTAATAGGGGATTCTGCCTATATTTATCTTGATAGTACAAAACAGGTAATCCAGGGATTTGGTGCAGCAAATATACAACCATGGCGTCCTGATATGACTGATGAAGAGATAGAAAAGGCTTTTGGTACAGGTGAGGGGCAACTTGGATTTACGATATTGCGAATTAGAGTACCGAATGACGAAGATCAGTTTAGTATGAATGTCAGAACAGCGAAGGCTGCCTATGAAAGAGGAGTGAAAATTATTGCATCACCATGGTCACCCCCAGCCTATATGAAAAGTAATAACAATGTAGTTGGTGGTAGACTTCTTGATGAATATTACGATGACTTTGCAGAGTATTTAAAATCCTTTGCTGAATATATGGCTGAGAATGGTGCCCCACTATATGCTATTTCAATTCAAAATGAGCCAGATATAAAAGTAGGATATGAATCATGCGATTGGACAGCAAGTGATATGGTAAAGTTTTTAAGGGAAAATGTTTCCATAATCAGATCGGAAGGTGTAAAAATTATGGCTCCTGAATCTTATCAATTTAGAAGAGAAATGTCAGATCCAATATTAAATGATTCTCTGGCATGTGCAAATTTGGATATAGTCGCAGGACATATTTATGGGGGTGGAATTGCTCCCTATCCTCTTGCAGAGGAGAAAGGAAAAGAAATATGGATGACTGAATATCTGATTAATAGCGGTAGTGAACCTACTGATACTGGAATTGATACTGGTTGGGCTGGTGCGATGCAAACCGCAAAGAGTATCCAGAGCTGTATGAATGTCGGTATGAGTGCTTATGTTTGGTGGTATATTGTTAGATACTATGGCCCTATTTCTGATGGAACTTTCGTTCCCAGAGGGAAGATTACAAAAAAGGGTTACGTGATGTCGCAATTTTCAAGGTTTATACGACCAGGGTACAGACGAGTTTACTCTACCTATATACCTCAGAGAGATGTATTTGTAACTTCTTATAAAGGCGATTCGATAAATAATAAAATTATAATTGTCGCTATAAATTCAGGTAGCGAAGATAAGCAACAAGATTTTATTATTAAAGATGGTATAGTATCAAAATTTACACCGTTCACAACATCCAGCGGTAAAAATTGCGAAAGAGGTGAAGATATAATGGTAACTGATAGCGCATTTTCTATAACCCTTCCGGCATCCAGTATTACCACGTTTGTTTCTGATGAGATAAGGGATGGTATTGTGGAAAACAGAAATGTATTGAATGAATTTCACCTATTTCAAAATTATCCAAATCCCTTTAATTCAGTTACGAAGATAAGGTATTCCGTTCTTGATAAGTGTTATGTTAAGTTAAAATTGTATAATTTATTAGGTAAAGAAGTTTGTACAATATTTGATGGTTTATCGAATAGTGGAACTTATGAAGTAATACTGGATGGGTCTAGCCTTGAAAGTGGTGTTTATATTTATACAATGGAACTTAATGGTAAAAAAGTATCAAAAAAATTATTGTTGATTAAATAAATGGAGGGGATATGTCTGAGGTTAACAGGAGATTATCAATTATTTTAATTTTTTTAACGCTATTTATCACAGGAATTGATGCTCGATCCCCATCTTTTGAAACTTTTGTAAATCCTGTTATCCCTGGTGATCATCCAGATCCAACTTTAACTAAAATTGGAAATTATTTTTATACCTCTGGCTCTTCATTTAATCCAACGCCAATAATATATAGGTCAACAGATCTTGTGCATTGGGAGGCGATAGCAAGGCCCGTATCAGCATCCTGGAGCGAATATGGTGATGAGCCCGGTTTGGGTATCTGGGGAGGACATATAGTTTATTACAATGGATATTACTGGCATTTCTTCTGTCGACAAGGCAGGGGATTTTTCTATGTTAAAGCTGAAAAACCTGAAGGTCCCTGGAGTAAACCAGTACAGGTCAATTGTCCTCCTGGGGTACCTGGGCTGGGATACGATAACTCAATTTTCATTGATGATAATGGGAAATGGTATCTGCTTGTAAAAAATGGGCAAGTGAATAACTGGATTGTCGAGCTCGGTCCTGATGGACAACCAAAAGGTTCAATACTGGATTTGACATGGCTTAATCCCGCTCCAAATTATCCATATAGTTGGGCAGAAGGCCCTGTGATGTGGAAGTATAACGGATATTATTATTACAGTTTTGCTTTGAATCTGGCTGGTGGTCAGAAAACAATGAGGAGTCCTACTTTGACAGACGATTCAATTTCGTGGGAAATGCTCGGTGATTTTTTTAAGGATAAAGGATCAAATCCAGCTTTATTTTCCGGACCAAATCACGCATCTCCAGTCGTTACACTTAATGATGGTACACATTGGGTTATGTATCATGCGTATAATACATCAAATAGTAGCGAGTGGTATGGACATGGTAGGCAGGGGCTATTGAGTCAGGTAAGATATGATGAAGAAGGAAGGCCAGTAGCGGATTATCCAATAAACGCTCCCTTACCAGCACCCAATTTACCAAGCAGTGGTATTCCCTGGATGGTACCAAAATCCGATTTTTTTGAATCTGATGAACTAAATCCCGAATGGTCTATACTCGGATATACCGAAGCAAATAAGATATCTCTACAGGAAAGAGCTGGCTGGTTACGTTTATATCCAAAAAGCCTCACAAAAGCAACTACAGTTATAAAGAATGATGGAGAAAGAAATTATTCTCTAATGACAAGAATAGATTTTAATCCCATGACATCAGATGATGAAGCAGGGTTATGGATTATAAATGGTCCGGAGACAAAATATGTAAAACTCTGTGTTTCAGAGAATGATCAAAATAAAGATGTTATACGTTTTTCATTTGAATACAATAACACGAAATATGAGGTTATTAAAGAGAAAACAGGACCTGTTTGGTTAAAGTTATACAGGGATAATCATATAGTTACAGCTTATTATAGCTATGATACAATAAACTGGACTGAGGTTGGAGAACCAATTGATATAACTGTATTGGATAGAGGTGAACCAGAAAATAGTTTTAATAAATTTACAGGGAATAGACAGGGGTTGTTTGTTATAGGTAGGAACAGCGCTGATTTTGATTGTTACATATATAGAGATGCATATTCTCCTATACTTGCAGAGGCTCCAGCCAATTGGTATGGTATAAAAAGGGAAGCAGTCGGTGGAAAATATGTTCTTAGTGGAATTGAGATTGGCGATTGGGCTTTGTATGCAGGAGTTGAGTTTGGTGGAAGACAGGAATATCCAAAAAAGCCACTTGCAGTAGAGGTAGAAGCTTCAAGTGCTACATCAGGTGGTACCATCGAGATGTGGTTGGATTCAATTGATACCGGAAATAAGATTGCAGAAGTAACTGTAGAAAATACTGGAGATTGGACTACCTTTAAAAAATTCAGAACTAATATTAACTCTGATATCAGTGGTAGGCATGATCTATATTTGAGATTTACTGGCGGTAAAGATGAATTATTAAAGTTAAAAAGTATAGTTTTTATTTCCGATTCTTCTGTTGCTATTGACGAGCAAAGCTCAAGCCATGTACCGGACGGTTTTTCTCTATACCAGAACTATCCAAACCCATTTAACTCATCAACAACTATTGAATTTTCACTCCCAGTCAGTGGTTATGTAGAAATATCAATTTATGATATAGCCGGAAAAGAGATATATAAAACTGAGAAAAAACACTTAAATCATGGCCTTTATAGAGTAATCTGGCCGGATGGACGATATAAAGAAATTTTATCATCAGGTATTTATTTTTACAGACTAAGAGTGTATAGAGATAACAACAATTTAATTTTTAGCGATGTAAGAAAGATGGCATATATAGAATAGGGTTAAGCTTAAAAGGATTATTAATATATAATGGAAAAAGTGATTAAGTTGATTAATGTAATCCTGATTATTACATTCCTTCCTGTTTCAAAATTACACACCCAGCAGTTATTTTCGCATAATGATCTGGAAAATTACGGTATAGAATGTTCTGAACCACCTTTACTATCTATTGATGAGCTATCTATTATAGAATCTTTGCCTGATCTATTTGAATGGTCTGACGGAAGTGGAAGGATAAACAAAATCAGTGAATGGCGTTGTCGAAGAGCAGAAATAGTCGAAGAAATACAGCATTACCAGTTAGGTTATAAACCGCCTCCCCCTGATGCTCTGATTGCAACATTTACACCTGGTGATAGTACTATACGGCTTTCAGTTATTGATAACAATGATACATTAAATTTAACCGCATATGTATTTTATCTTCCCTCCGGTAAAGGTCCTTTCCCTGCGATAATTCTTACAGGTGGATTCCCGACTATTCCTTTAAAGTTTTTTACTTCACGAAACATAGTAGTAGTGTCTTTTAGATGGTGGGAACTTGCTCCATGGCAGAGAAATTCACGTTCCGAAGGAGCATTTTTTCAATTTTACCCAGAACTGCAATACGCAGGAAGTATGCTGGCATGGGCATGGGGTGTAAGTAGATTAATAGATGCTATTTATGAATTACCAGAACTTAAGGTAGATACTGCAAAAATTGGGGTGACCGGTTGTTCGTTTGCCGGCAAGATAGCAATATATTCTGCAGTTCTTGATGAGAGGATTGCCCTTACAATAGCACAGGAGCCTGGGTGCGGAGGAAGTGCTTCATGGAGGGTCGCAGAAGTTTTACCGGGTTCAAGAGAAAAACTGAGCAATGCTTTATGGGCTGGATGGTATCACCAAAACCTTGGGCAGTTCAGTTCATGTGTAACGAAACTTCCATACGATCACCATGAAGTAATGGGTGCTATAGCACCACGACCATTATTAGTATTGGGTAATCCTGATTTCGAATGGCTTGCAGAGGAAGCAACGTATGTAGCATGTAAAGCCACTAAAGAGATATATAGAGCTCTTGGAGTTCCCGATAGATTTGGATTTTCACAGGCAGGAGGGCATGATCACTGTGCACTGCCAGAAAGCCAGTATTCGGAAGTTGAAGCATTCCTTGATAAGTTTTTACTAGATATTAATTCAGTAAATACAGATATAGAAAAAACCCCTTATAATGATATTGATTTATCTGAATGGATAAAATGGGATACACCAACATTAAAATGAAGTTGTAGATAGACTGATTGAACTTGATGATTTTCACCAGTTCGAAACTATTTTTATCTATTCTATAAAGAAACAAACATGGGATCGTTTCTGGTAATTTGTTTTTAATTTTACAGAATTAAAAATATGATTTTACAATTACAAAGAATATTTTATAGTTTCAGTAGCAGTAGGAATTAAAGGAGGGGGTTTTATGTTACTTAAGATAAAGAATATTAAAGTTTTAAATAATATTTTTGCTAAATTGGTCAGTAATACGTTAATTCTTACCATTACCGTACTCAGCGGTTCCACTTCAGAAATATCTCCAAAAGCACATAACCCAATAATATGGGCTGATGTACCAGACCCATCGGTCATAACAGTAGATAGTTGCTATTATATGAGCAGTACAACAATGCATATGTGTCCAGGTGTTCCTATAATGAAGTCGAAAGATCTCGTAAACTGGGAAATTGTAAACTACGTTTATGATACACTTTCAAACAGTGATGAAATGAATCTAGAAAATGGTAAAAATGCATATGGTAAGGGTTCATGGGCAAGCTGTCTAAGATATCATAATGGTTTCTTTTACTTAGTAACATTCTCTTACACAACCAATAAAACATATATCTTTAAAACTGATGATATAGAAAATGGAGTTTGGGAACGTAGCATAATTAATCAGGTTTGCCATGATCCATCTTTACTATTCGATGATGATGGTAAAGTTTATCTAGTTTATGGAATCGATAATATAAAAGTACTAGAACTAACGGAGGATGTTACAGCAATTAAGCATGGTGGATTGAATAGGACCATAATAGAAAGTGCAAGTAAGATTGCGGGAACTGAATTTTACGTTGCGGCAGAAGGTTCTCATATCCATAAAATAAGAGGTAAATATTATATATTTTTGATTTCATGGCCAAAGGGTGGAATGAGAACGCAACTTGTATTTCGTTCAGAAAGAATTACGGGTCCATACGAAGGAAAAATTGCATTAAAATATGAAGGCATTGCCCAGGGAGGCTTAGTAGAAAGTATTGATGGAAAGTGGTATGCTCTTTTGTTCCAGGATCATGGCTCTGTTGGTAGAATTCCTTGTCTCGTTCCTGTCACTTGGGAAAATGGTTGGCCTGTATTTGGTATCAAAGGTAAAGTACCCACTGAGCTGGACATCCCAGTGAAAAATGATAGTATACCTAAAATTGTATCTTCTGATGATTTCGAATGGACGGAAAAGATGCCCCTTGTATGGCAATGGAATCACAATCCAGACAACCGTTATTGGTCAACCAAACAGCGCCCTGGTTACCTGAGACTAATTAATGGAAGAGTAGATAGAGATTTTACAGAAACTAGGAATACACTTACACAAAGAACTTTTGGTCCCAGGTGCTCTGGAGAAATCAAAATGGATACAAGGAATATGAAAGATGGTGATATAGCAGGTTTAGGATTATTGCAGGAGATTTATGGCTTTGTCGCAGTTAGAAGAGATGGCGAAATAAAAAATATTGTAATGGTTAATTCCAGCGCCGGGAGGCCTGAGATTGTCGAAAGTGTACTTTTAGAGCAAGACACAGTGTTTTTGAGGGTATCATGCGATTTAGAAAACAGGTCAGATAGTGCTTATTTTTATTATAGTTTGGACGGAGTAAAGTGGATTGAAATAGGAAATATTCTTAAAATGGAATATAGACTTTCACACTTTATGGGATATAAGTTTGCGTTGTTCAATTATGCTACAAAAAGCACGGGTGGTTATGTGGATTTTGATTTTTTTCATATCGATGATTCGTTAACCAAGCTAAGCGAGGTAGAAGAGCAAGGTTATTACATCCCGGATAGATTTAATTTGTATCCCAATTATCCAAATCCATTCAATACTAACACTGTGATTTGCTATCAATTGCCAGAGAAATCAGGGTTGAATATAAAGGTCACTGATATTTTGGGACAGGAGGTATGCACATTATTTGAAGGCATTAGAGAGCCCGGGATTTATGAGATTACATTAGATAGTCGTAACCTAACAAGCGGTGTATATTTTTTCCAGTTAAGAACAAACAATAACTTTGTTATAACGAGGAAATTCCTTGTATTGAAGTAAAAATTTAGTAATAGAAATTTAGAGGGGTATCACATGACAAAATTTGATACGATGAAGTTGATATTAATTGTTAAGCTCTTTCTTTTTGGTCTGTACGTAAATGCACAACTTTCAACTATCAACATTCCTGAAGATTTTGACTCTACGCAACCTTCGACCCATCATGGAAAAATCGACACCGTCTACTATGAATCAAAAACTGTGGGTACTACACGGAGAGCTATTGTTTATACACCACCCAATTTTTCAAAAAACGATAAATACCCCGTTCTCTATCTTTTGCACGGTATTGGGGGAGATGAAACCGAATGGCTTAATGGCGCACAACCCCATATAATTATTGATAATCTATATGCTGAAGGGAAAATCGAGCCTATGATAGTTGTCATGCCCAATGGCCGTGCCATGAAGGATGATCGTTCGATTGGAAATATTTTTGATAGTCTAAAAATACAGGCTTTTGCAAGATTTGAGAAAGATTTACTTTATGATCTGATACCTTTTATCGAAAAAAAATATCCAGTTTATGGAGATCGTGAGCATCGTGCCATTGCTGGATTATCAATGGGTGGCGGACAAGCACTGAATTTTGGACTGAGTAACCTTGATTATTTTGCATGGATTGGTGGTTTTTCATCTGCACCTAATACAAAAAGTCCTGATGAGTTGATTCCTAATCCATTAGAAACTAATGAAAAATTAAAATTGTTGTGGATATCATGTGGTGATAATGATAATCTTATAAGCATAAGCCAACGCTTACACGATTATCTTTTGAGACATAATGTTCCGCATATCTATTATATCTTACCCGGTGGCCATGATTTCAACGTCTGGAAAAGAAGTTTATATCATTTTGTTCAACTGTTGTTTAAGCCAGTAGATAATGCGACTTTCAAAAAATACAATAGCCTCACAGGTATTCCAGCATCTACAAATGTACGTGGTGCGCTTTATCCCCAGATTTTACCTGATGGTCGAGCTATATTCCGAATTAAAGCACCTGAGGCACATAAAGTTCAGATAGAAATAGGGGAAAAGTATGATATGGTAAAAAATGAAAATGGTGTCTGGGAGGTTATTACTGATCCTTTAACCGAAGGATTTCATTATTACTCTTTAATCATCGATGGCATTGCAGTATGCGATCCTTGTAGTGAAACGTTTTATGGCATGGGACGAATGGCAAGTGGCATTGAAGTACCTTATAAGAATTGGGATTACTGTGAAATAAGAGATGTCCCTCATGGTGATATTCGAATAAAAAGGTACTATTCAAAAGTAACTCGTTCATGGCGAAGCTTTTATTTGTATACTCCTCCTGGATATGATCAGAATATCAAAAAAAAATATCCTGTACTATATATCCTTCATGGTGGTGGTGAAGATCAACGTGGATGGGCTCAACAGGGGAAAATAGATTTGATTACGGACAATCTTATTGCCGAAAAGAAGGCAGTTCCAATGCTCATTGTGATGGTAGATGGCAATATGCCACTACAGGCATTTGGTGAAGTTGGATTGAGAATGTTCGAAGCTGAGTTAAAAGAATGCGTCATCCCCTTTGTTGAAAAAAATTACAGGGTGAAAAAAGGAGCAAAATTTAGGGCACTGGCCGGTTTATCCATGGGAGGAATCCAAACACTATATGCCGGCATGCGAAATACTGATATGTTTGCTTACCTTGGTGTATTTAGTTCTGGATGGATTATGCCAATGCAAAAGGATCTGGCAGAACGACAATATCAGTTTATCGCTAAGAATAAGAAGAGAATTAAATCTAACCCGAAGCTGCTTTGGATCGGAATAGGTGGCAAAGAAGACATTGCATGGAAAAATTGCCAGATTATGCTCAAAAAATTTGATGAACTGGGCATACCATATCAGTACAGCGAATATCCAGGTGGACATACCTGGCCTGTGTGGAGAAACAATTTTTATAATTTTGCACAACTAATTTTTAAATGAAGGAGTATAAAATGCTGGGAAGGTATTTCAATTTGTCAGTTGTAGTTTTATTGACTTTACTCTCGAATAAGGATTTGTGCTCAAAAACTTATATAGTAAGGAGTCCAAATCAAAAGATATCAGTTTCATTCTGGCTTACTGAACAGGGGGAACCTGTATATTCCGTCTCTCACTCTGGTACTCCGGTCCTTCGAGAATCAAGATTAGGACTAATCAGAAGTGATGAAGACTTTTCACGAAATCTATTTTTGGATTCAGTTTCAAATGAAATTATAGTTAAAGATAAATACACCCTTTTACACGGCAAGAAATCAACTTGCTATTATGAGGGCATAAAGAGAATATTCTATCTAAAAAGTAAGAATTTAAAGCCCATGGAAATTATTTTTCAGGTCTCAAATGATGGCGTGGCATTCAGATATCACTTCCCCGATAAAACTGAAGACAAAGTGAAAATTTATAAAGAAGTATCTTCATTTCATTTTGATACATCGGCAAAAGCATTTTTACAGCCCTGTCCAGATGCTCGTACCGGCTGGTGTTTTACCCAACCATCATATGAAGAATACTATCAAATTGAAATACCTGTTGGAACTCCAGCACCTTTTCAAGCAGGATGGGTAATGCCTGCGCTATTTAATTATGGAAAGTACTGGATATGTATCACAGAAACCGCGGTGGATACGAATTATTGTGGATCTCGTTTAAGTCAATTCTCTCCAGATGGGGAGTACTCTATTCAATTTCCTCAACCTCAAGAACGAAGAAATGACGAACCCTATTTACCAGAATCGCCTCTCACTTGGTATACACCATGGAGAATAGTTGCAGTTACGGATAATCTAGGTGACCTTGTAGAATCAACAATTGGGACTGATCTTGCTAGTCCCGCACAATATGATGTTTCTTCATGGTTAAAACCTGGTATTGCTTCATGGAGTTGGGTGATTCTGAAAGATGATTCTACAATTTATAGAGTTCAAAAAAGATATATTGACTTTGCAGCATCAATGGGATGGAAATATTGCCTCATAGATGCATTCTGGGATAGGCAAATAGGATATGACAAAATAAAAGAACTTGCAAAATACGCAAAAAACAAGAATGTAAAAATTCTTTTATGGTACAACTCGGCTGGAGACTGGAATACCACAAACTTAACACCTCGTAATAAATTACTTACAAGAGAATCAAGAGTGAAAGAATTTCAAAAGTTAAAAGAGATGGGAGTAGCTGGTATAAAAGTTGATTTCTTCGGTGGAGACGGACAATCGATGATGAAGTATTATATTGATATACTAAAGGATGCTGCAAAATTTAATCTTGCGGTAAACTTTCACGGGTGCACCTATCCCAGAGGCTGGCACAGAACATATCCTAATTTGGTAAGTATGGAGGCGATAAAAGGCGAAGAATATGTGACATTCGATCAGTATTTTGCAGATAATCAACCATGGCATTGCACGGTTATTCCTTTTACCCGAAATCTTTTCGATCCGATGGATTTTACGCCTGTGAATTTTTCAGGTATACCCAATATTAAACGTAGAACAACAAAAGGTTTTGAAATAGCCTTGTCGGTACTGTTCACATCTGGAATTCAACATATTGCGGAAACTCCCCGGGGAATGTCAGCTCAGAAAAACTTTATAAAAAAATTCATGAGTACTTTACCCACAAGCTGGGACGATGTGAAATTTATTGATGGTTATCCAGGTAAGTTTGTTGTGCTGGCAAGAAGGAAAGGTGATATGTGGTATATAGCAGGGATCAATGACGAAGAAAAAGAACGAACGATTGAATTAAAACTTCAATTTATCAACAAAAAGTCAAAGGGACTTTTGATTACTGATTCTAAAGATGGAAAATGGCTTGTGAAACGTCATATAGATTTGTCGAAATCACAAAAGATAAAAGTGGTTCCTTATGGTGGGTTTGTAATAAAAACGTTTTGAAATACAGATATTTGAAGTGTGATTGCCAGAGTTGAATTCATTTTTTAATTAAAGTAACCTAAAGTAAATGGTTAATTCTGTGTATTAAATTTATAAATAATAGCTTTGATATGGGGAAAACGGTAAGATTAAAAAAGTTGTAATTAAATCAAACCTTGGGGGAAATTTAAGAGTAAGAAGCTATGAAAGGTTAAAAGCATTAAGCAGTCATAAATTAAAAAAGTCAAGAGGAGAAAACCCAAATCCACTTTATAAGACCCCGCATGTTAAGAAACCTATAATCAGGGATAGAACTAAAATACAAAAAGTTGTAATCAAAAAAACATATCTTTATGATATACAAACTAAAAAAAGGGGATAAAGTTATTCTCGAGGTAAGGGAATAAAAAATGTTTAAATTGAATTGATTTTTTATATATAATGTTATTTATATGATTATCCATTCTTTAGTCTCGAATACGATAATACTTCAACTAAAAAATTTCAATTATCCGTAGGATCCCTATTAGGGAGAAGATTCAATATTTGGTAACTTTTTAATAATAACCTTGATTTACAGCTTTTATTTTTTAAAATTAGATATAGAATGTCCGTAGGATCACTAATCAGGATTGATGAAAGCATTGGCGTAAAGATAAAGTTGGAAGAATTAGATATCCGTAGGATCCCTAATCGGGAAGAGAAATTGCCCATATTACAAGTTTTATTCGTAGAATCCCTATTTGGGAAAAGAATATTGTAAGAAGTGTAAACCACAGAAGTGGTTGTTTGAAAGAGCAAAATAAGGTTTACATTTTTTGACAAGGATGAGGGAAAGATTTCCCAAAGTGCATGTAAAAAGACAGGTAATAAAAATGAGGTTCCATTTTGTAGTTTGAGGTACGGTTTTGCTACACATCTCCCGAATAGGGATTCTACGAATTTTAGAAGCTGGAACAGATTTAAGTTATATTCAAGAACGTTTAGATCATACTCATATCAAAGCTACCGGGATTTATACTCATGTCAGCAGAAAAAAATCTGGACAATATAATTAGTCCAATCGATACCATAAACATTAATATCCGTAGGATCCCTAATCGGGAAAGAAGGCGGGAGGTGAAAATGTTTATAAAATTAAAAGATTTTGTTAGTTCGTCAATAGGGAGTATATCTGCACTAAGTGCGGATATCATCCAAAAAAGGCATCATATCAGTACCAAGAGTGCGAATATAACAACGTTAGGCGAAATAGATAAAATATATTAGTAGAGATTTAAAATAAAAAGGAGGGGTAAGTTATGGCTTTTAAAGCATTATTTTTAGCGCATGCACCTGATGCAGACTATGAAAAACATAAAAGTATTATTGACACAGGAAAGTATAGACTTTTGACAGTTGTTGTGAAATCTCAAGACGAAGCAATAAAAGTTTCAAAAAGTATCTATGAAAAGGAGAAAATAGATGCCATTATACTTTGTCCAGGCTTTACACATAGTGATGTAGCAGAGATATTTCAGGTACTAAAAGGCAAAGTATCTGTCAACGTTGCTAGAGGAGATGGTCCCAGCAATAAAATTTCACAAGCTGTGATACAAAAAGAATTTTTCAATAAGTAGTGTGAAAAGGTGATAATGTTACTACTTCGCCTAACAGCGGATAAAAGGGAAATCAAAGATTCCTCTAAATTGCCTTCGGCAACTTCTTTTATTCGCAATATGTTATGCGCAATGCAAAAATATTTGATGGCGTAAGGATTATGAAAATTGATGAACTGAATAAAAGGATAAAGGAATGTAAGAAATGCAGGTTATTTGAAACCAGAAAGAATGCTATCTGTGGCGAGGGAAATTTGAATGCTAAAATTATGTTAATTGCTCAGGCACCAGGAGAAAAAGAGGATAGAGAAGGAAAAATGTTTGTTGGTCCTTCAGGGAAAGTATTAGACGAATTACTAAAATCAGCAGGAATTAGCAGGCAGGCAATTTATATGACAAATTTAATTAAATGTATGCTTCCAAAATACAGAAGGCCCAAGCAGGATGAAATTATAGCCTGCAGTTATTACTTGAATGAAGAAATTAAATTAATAAATCTAAAGATATTGGTCCCCTTAGGTTATTATGCCACCTATTACATTTTTCAAAAACATGGCATTTTGTCACCTTCAAAAAGAGAGTTTTCTTCAATTTATGGTAGACTTTTTTTAGCTGGAGATAAAAAGATACTACCCCTACCTCATCCCGCAACTCTTCTTTATAATCCTGACTTTAAGCAAGGTTTAATAAAAAGTTACAAAAAATTGCAGGTGCTACTTAAGGATTGCAAATGGTATCTGGCGTGTCCAATGAAAAGATTTTATGAGGAAGGAAAGTTAGATAAGAAGTGGATAGAATTGTACTGTAAGGGAGATTGGAAAAGTTGTATTCGTTATCACATGGAAGAAAAAGGTAAGGTGCATCCAGATTGGATGCTTCCCGATGGAACCTTAGATGAAAGATTGCATAAGGAGGCAAGATATGAAAGTTACGATTATTTATGATAATACTACTTTAAGAACCGAGCTTAAAGCTGACTGGGGTTTCTCAGCACTTACCCATGTTAAAGGAAAGAATATTCTTTTTGATGCAGGAGCAAATGGAGATATTTTACTTTCCAATATGAAAGAGCTTAAAATTAATCCAGAAAAGATCGAAGATATTTTCATTTCTCATCTTCACTGGGATCATACAGGTGGTTTATCATCCTTTCTTCAACTGAATAATAAAGTGAAACTCTGGGCTCCTTCTCATTTTTACGAAGCAAAAAATGCAAGAGAAGTTATTGAAGTGAAGAAACCCACAAAGCTTTATGAAGGAATTTACTCTACAGGTGAACTTGATGGAATAGAACAATCCCTCTGCATTGAGACAGAAAAAGGTATTGTAATTATAGCCGGATGCTCGCACCCAAGAATGGAGTATATTCTTAAAACAGCTTCTCAATTTGGTAAGGTTTATGGCATTATAGGAGGATTACACGGAACAAGTCCTGAATCCTTAAAGAACTTAGATTTGATTTGCCCAACCCATTGCACTCAATATAAATCAGAGATAAGGTTCCTTTATCCCGAAAAATATATTGAGGGAGGAGCAGGGAAAATAATTGAGGTTGAGTAGAATGAATCTCAAGATCTTAACTTTAATCGGAACCTTAATTTTGGCAGGAGGAGGGATTTGGTTCCCAGCTCTGGCTGAAAAAGAAAAACCAGAAATAACTTTAATCTCTGTCTATGACAACTGCCAAGTAGACCCAGAACTTAAAACTACCTGGGGCTTTGCCACCATAATAAAAACTCCTCAGGAGCTAATACTTTTTGATACCGGAGGAAACTCAGAAATTTTGCTTTTCAATATGAAAAAATTAGGTATCGATCCTTCCTCAATCAAAAAAGTAGTTATTTCTCATATCCATGCTGATCATTTAGGAGGATTAGAAGGTTTTTTAGAGAGAAACAGTAATGTTACAGTTTTCATTCCCCATTCCTTTCCAAAATCCGTTAAGAATATGATAATCCAAAAGAAAGCCAAATTTGTAGAAATTTCAGCTCCAAGAAAAATTTCTGCTTCTATTTACACAACTGGAGAGCTTTATGGACCTCCAGAAGAGCAATCCTTAATTATTGATTCAAAGAAGGGATTAGTGGTTATTACAGGCTGTGCTCATCCAGGAATTGTAAATATTATAAAGAGAGCCAAAAAATTAATGAAAGAAGATAAGGTATACTTAGTTTTAGGAGGGTTTCACCGTCCTCCTACATCTTGCATTAAAGAATTTAAAGAATTGGGAGTAGAAAAGGTTGCACCATCTCATTGCACAGGTGATTTGGTCAGAGAAACTTTTAGAAAGGAATATAAGGAAAATTTTATTGAGCACGGAGTAGGAAAGGTAATTGAAATCAAATAAAAAGTATCCTCAATTTGCACATCATCTAACAGCGGATAAAAGGGAAATCAAAGATTCCTCTAAATTGCCTCCGGCAACTTCTTATATTTGCAATATGTTAGGTATCATACCAATATTCTAAGGAGAACATTATGAAAGCAATTAAAACAGGTGATGGAGTTGCAGCGGCAAGAGCAATGATGATGTTATATCCTAAAGAAAAGCGGCTTTTTGAAGATCCCTATTCTGAAAAATTATTACCACCAGTTTATAAATTTTATATCTGGCTTATGCGAAATCCTAAAATACGCGATTCGTTTATAATGAAAAAAGAAAAAAGTATCCCGGGAGCTATGGGATGGTTTTTTTGTCGAGAGCGTTACATAGATGATGTATTAAGAAAGACTCTTGAAAAAAATGAATTTGAGACAGTTGTAAATTTGGGTGCTGGAATGGATTGCCGTGCATATTATATCCCGGAAATAGAAAAACTACTCTACTTTGAAGTTGATCATCCGAAAGTGATAAAAAAGAAAATGAAAAAAATGAAAAAAATATTAGGAAAGCTTCCAGACAATGTTGTTTATGTTCCCATTGATTTTCAGAAGCAAAGTCTTGATCTTAAATTAAAAAATGCAGGATATAATTTAACTTTTAAGACTCTTTTTATCTGGGAAGCTGTTACTCAATATATCCCCAAAGAAGCTATTGATAATACATTAAAATATATAGGACAAGCTGCACCCGGAAGTAAACTTGTATTTAGTTATGTTATTAAGAGTTTTATTGATGGTAAATACTCCAATGATGGTATAAAAAGACTCGCTAAACAATTTCTTAAAAAAAGTAATCCTATCTTTATATCTGGTTTCAATCCTGCAGAGATGAAAGATTATCTTTCCAAATACTCACTTACTCTTATTGAAGATATTGATTCCGTGGAGATGCAGAAACGCTATTCAAATTTAGTTGACCTTGATTTACTTAAAACGATAAAAGAATTTGATATTGAGCGCTTTGTCCTTGCGGAGGTAAAATGATAAAATATAGAAAGAAGGTGCTTAAATATTTCAATTAAATATAAATGTGCACGGCGCCTAACAGCGAGTACCCGGCTCCGATACGCTACGCCCAAATTGGCTCCCGTTAGTCGCCAACTTTGGGTACTCGCAAAACGTTAAGTGAAATCGTGGACTTCGGGTGCATCTAACATGTGCATAAAAATCGTGTGATTATGATGAAAAATCAGGATAAATCAGATAAGTGGCAAGATTTTAGATTTAATTTGGAAGAAATATCTGGTGCAGTTGGAGATTATGGAACGTTAATCCCTATTGTCCTTGGCGTGGCTATAATTTCAAATGCCAATTTAGGACACATTCTACTGTTTTTCAGCATATGGTATATTATCACAGGTCTATATTACAAAATGCCTGTTCCTGTAGAACCAATGAAGGCTATTGGGGTTGTAGTTATTGAAGGAGGTTTAAGCTGTGGCGAGATTGCAGCTTCTGGAATAATCTTAGGGGCTCTTTTTTTAGTTTTGGGATTTTGTAAAGGAATGAAATTCATTCAGGAAAAAGTTCCCAATAGTGTTATTAGAGGCATACAATTAGGTTTAGCATTACTTTTGATTAAAACATCAATTAATTTTATTGTTGGAGATTATATTTTAGCCATTGTTTGTATAATTATTGTTATTTTATTTTTAATAGTTAATAAATTTGGCAAAATTCCAGACCTTTCTGCAATATTTATTCTATTAATCGGCATAATTGTTGGTTTTTCTAAATTTGGGATTCCTCCTATTAGCATTATATCATTACCAAATATCATTATCCCAACAGTCCATGATTTCCTAAAAGGTGCTTGGTTATTAGCTATTCCTCAGGCACCGTTGACTATTACCAACGCAATACTTGCCACCTCATTGTTAATGCAAGATCTTGTTCGCAGAGATGTTGACCCGGATAAATTATCAAAGAGTATCGGTCTAATGAATCTAACATCTGCTCCTTTTGGAGGTTTTCCTATGTGTCATGGTGCTGGCGGTCTTGCAGCACAATACAGATTTGGAGCAAGAACTGGAGGGTCAAATATTATTAGTGGTTTGATATTATTACCAATTGCTCTGTTTTTTGCCAGTCCAGAATTTGTCGCAATTATTCCTTTTGGTGTTTTTGGAGCATTATTAGTTTTTGTTGCAATTGAATTAGGAAAACATGGTTTGAAAACAGATTCTTATATTGTTACGGGCATCATATCAATATTAGCATTAGTAACTAATATTACAATTGCTTATATTTTTGGGATGATGCTGGCCTATGTACTAACAAAGATACGAAAGCGTCCACAAAGGTCTAATAATGTTAGGGGATGAGATAGATATTAGTAAAATGACTAATACTGACCTGGGGGAGATAAGCACCTTACGTTCACGACTCTCGCCAACTTCGTTGGCTCGGTGCTATCGCACTCGGACAACAGGTGGATATGTAGCTCGCTCACGCTTGCCCAAATCCCGACTATCGTCGGGACTTCACATATCCCCGGAACGTTATCTGCAATTCCAAAAAAAATAAAATGGAGATGAGAAGATGAGCATTGTTGAAATTATCTTAATAAT
>JACDNV010000019.1 GCA_017656425.1 Candidatus Neomarinimicrobiota bacterium
CCCTATCAACCCCATTAATCTCCTTAACTGTATACCATGTGAATGAACTGTACACATGAATTTCAAGTTTTTATTGACATTCATAAAGCAAATAATTACATTACTAATGATACGTAAAAGTTTAATACGGATTATTAATACCTTAATAACATTAACTTAAGCTTTTTGTAAATTGGTGTGATTTTGTCTATTTATAGATAAAATCCTAAAAAGTTGAATCTTCTGGGTCAGTTTAGATCAACACACTAAACTCAGAACCACAGTCTCACTAACGAGAAGCTTATGTAGACTGAATCAAAAGATTCGTTTCTTTCCTAAACAAACGGTACTACCGTGAGATTGAGGAGACCGAGGTGAAAGATTTCTGAGACATTTGGCTGTCCATCAAAACATGGCTGACTATACCCAGAATCAGACTCTGTGTGCCATTGTATTCATGTGCTTGAATCTACTCAAACAGGAATTGGGCGAGCTCGGAGAAGAACTGGTTTGCGACAAGAAGCCTGAGCGAGTACCCGTGGTGTACACACCGGATTAGACCAAAGCTGTGTTGAGTAACCTATCGTGTACAAGCTGGATTATGGAGATGTTACTGTTTGGTTTCATATTGCGATTAATGGAGTATCTACGGTATGCTAATCAAAAGTGTAAATTGCAGTATGTATTTCCGGTTTTAAAAATTTATACCGATCCACACACCGACATATGATAAAGGCACCACCTAAAAGGAAATAATGTGCTAGATTACCATCGTGAAAAGTGTCTAACATTATATGCTGAAAAGTTCCTAATATTTCTAACGGTGTCCAATACTGAAAACTTGTTCTTAATATTGGATAATTTTTTGCTTTATGAGTTTATATAGTATTATGTTAGGTGAAGAAAATCAAACCAAAGTAAGGAGATAAAAATATGTCTAAAGAAGCTGAAATTAGCATGATGCTGTATACTGGATTACATAAGCATGAGGAGAACAAACTGAAGAAAATCGAGACTAATGTTGTAAAAATCATGCTTGAAAAGGGAGACAATAGACGCCCTATATGGACGAACACGTATATCATGAATAGTTGCTTATTGCAACTTGTCATTCCGGGAACCTCCCAACCAAAGACACTTTTTGAGTTGCCGGAAGAACAATTTACCAACCTTTTCGAAAGCGATATTGTGCTGCAAATTAAGAATAAAATGGGTTAAAAAGAAGAGAAGGATTAGCAACAATGAGGTGGAGTGTTAAATGGATAAAAAGTCTCTTTAAAAGGAGGCAGAAAACAAGAAAAAATGATGTCATGATGTTTAATATGCAGAATAATTGGGAGGGTTTAGAAGACCTCGCTGAAGGTGACAAGTTCGTTGAAAAATTTGTAGAAAAAGAAAGAAAAAAGAAAAAAGCCGGATCTATTAACGGAAAATATTATACTGAATACATAGACTTAGTTCGAAAGCTTAAACGTGAGAAAAAACATCAGGAAGCCATTGATCTTCTTTTAAGGTTAATTGACGCAGTAGAACGTGAGGCCAAACTGGATAAATCTTATGGCGGGGATGGGTTTTGTGCTCCTTGGTATTATGAACAATTGGCTATCATTTATCGTAAAGAAAAGCGATATAGTGAAGAAGTAGCAATACTTGAACGACTTCAAAAACAAAACAATTATCTACACGAAATTGCAAAGAAACGATTAAAAAAAGCAAAAGCACTTCAGAACAAAGAAAAAGCACACTAAACGCGAGAGAGCAGTACGGTATTCCTCATAGACGTAACATACTATAATTTCCAGTGCTCCAAGAAGATGGGGCACCTTTTAGACATGGTAAAAAATGTATAGTAAATCTAACCAAGCAAATATAGCCGACACAAAAACCGTGCAGCTGATTAGGGCATTAGGTCAATATTAATAAGTTCTTGCATAAGTTATCGGTGGTATTATGGATATATTAGCAGTAGTTAGTGTTCTTATAGGAATTGTAACAGGTTTATTAGTGCTCGCAGAAAAAATTTTGGGGATATTTTCAAGAATCAAACATTATAAAAAGATGTTTGATAAATACTATAATAATTGGAAAGAGAGTGGACACGAATTTCTCCCATCACATAATGAATTTAGAAAAGTACTTAAGTACATTGAAAAGTCACGGTTAACCAAAGATGAATTGGCATTTTCTCTTCTTTGCGCCTTGCAATATGGTGATAAGTCTTTGAATTATCTTATAGAGAGAAATATGAATAATAAAAAAGCTATTGCTTATACAATTGAATTCTTAAGTGGTAAAGGTATTCGAGTTAAATGGAGAGCTGAATATGCTTTGTCAAAATTTCCTCAAAGCAATGTAAAAAGTTATATTGAACAAATAAAAGAATGTAGACTTATTACTGATGAAATTAAAGAATCCTTTCAACGAATACTTACACAATCTGTTGAGGAGTATCTTATAAATTTATCTAAAAGCACTGACCAGAGAATGAAAGATTATTCAAGTCAAGTTATTGGACAAATACAAGCAGGCATTGTATCAGCAAAGTTAAAGAAAATAATACAAAAAAATAGGTTCATTAGTATTTAGTGTGGAGCCATTTTTATAAGTTATTGAAAAATAAAGAGATAGAGAAATTTGACAGTTATAGGTAAAAAAGTGTTATAATTTAGGGAAAAACTGTGAGGCAAAATGGACTTAAATACACTGACGAAATTATTGAATATCCCTGGGTATAAAGTAGTAGAAATTATTTCAATAACAGAGGATGAGATGCATTTACGATTGGAAGCATATAAAAGGAAAGAAGCAGTATGTTCAGGATGTGGGGAAGTCCATAAGACAGGATATCATGGAGAGACAGAAGTTATAGTATCCGAAGGATCTCTTTTGAGAGAAGATTTACCTATAAGTGAAAGAAGGGTTTACTTACATGTGAAAAAGCGAAGATATAGATGTCCGAAAGATGGGAAGATCTATGTAGAAAAAATTTCGTGGTTAAAGAAGAGGATACGGGTAACATACAGATTTGCCAGACAAGTAAACAGATTAACAGGGATAACAACGAATCAAGAAGCAGGATGGTATTTAGGATTAGATGATGAAGTAGTATACAGGATAGATAAAGAGATATTAGAGGAGCAAGCGAAGGAAAAACTCAACCCACCCCCATCAGCAATTCATATTAGCGTAGATGAGGTTTCTTATCGTAAATATCACAGATATTTAACAAATGTAATAGATACAGATAAAAGAGTTGTAATTTGGAATGCAAAAGGGAGAAAGTCAGAAGTATTAAACAGATATTATGAAGGAATAGGGGAAAGAGATTGTAAAAAGATAAAGTCAGTAGCATTAGATGGAGCAAGACATTATATAAGTTCAACAAATAAGTATGCAGTAAATGCATTAATTGTTTATGATAAATTTCATGTTATTCAGAATTTAAACAGGGCAGTAGATAGAGTAAGGAAGGATGAATTGCAGAAAGCAAGGAAAGTCCGAAGGATCTCTTTTGAGAAAGGAAATGAAGAATTGGTAGAATTGGTAAATTGCAGGCAAAGATTTATTTTACTTAAGAACAAAAAGAATCTTACAGAAAATCAAGCAGAACATCTAAAAAAACTTTGTGAAATAAATTCGAAGAATCACTTTGGGACAGGTTTATTTATGATGCAATGTTATTAAAAGAAAGTTTCTTATTCGAAGAATCCCTTCGGGAGAAGTTTATTCTTCTAATGATATAAAACAAGCAGAAAAATGTTTGAATAAATGGATTAAACAAGCTCGGTCAAGTTGTTTAAAACCGTTTGTAGAATTATCTTATAAATTTAAAGAAAAAATGCAATATATTCTGAACTGGTTTCACAAGAAAATTAGTTCTGCAATTTCAGAAGGATTCAATAATAAAATAAAAAGATTGAAAAGAATGGCTTATGGATACAAAGACATTAATTATTTCAGGTTAAAAATTCATCAGCATTGTGGACTTTTAAATCCAAGGTTAAATACTTAAAATGCAACTTAAATACGAAAGACCCAAAAAATAATGAAGAATAGTTAGCAATTCAATAGATGTTATGAATTGTTAACTAACAGTCGCATGTAGCAGACTAACCTTGGCATCACGGTCCTTGCAGATTAAGGCCATCGTCGCCTTGTCCGCAGCTGATGCGAAGAATTTTAAGTTTATGGGCAACATCTCAACAATAGTACTTTTAAATGCTAAGACTTCAATTAATCAAATAATCTTCACAGGTAAACTTTTGTAAAATTTTTATTATGCAGATATTTCTTTATAACATCCCATAAATTTTAAATTACGAGTCATTTCTTTAACCTTTTCAAGGCAGCTTTTGACATTTTCATCCTCATCAGAACCAATAAAGTCAAGGAAAAATGCATAACTGCCAGGTGATTCCGGGACTGATTCAATTCTAGTCAGATTTATATTTGCTTTTGCAAACACCTCTAAGACTTTGAAAAGCGTGCCTGCCTTGTGGGCAGTTGAGAATATGATTGAGCATTTATCTCCTTTTTCTTTTGCTTTTTGCTTTGACAGTAGCAGAAATCTCGTGTAGTTATTTTCAATGTCAGCAATGTTTTCCTTTATTATTTCCAGATTGTATAGTTCGGCGGCAAGCTTGCTCGCTATAGCTGTAGCTGTCTTTAAATTTTCTTCTCTTATCATCTTTGCCGCGCCTGCTGTGTCATAATACGACAATGGATTCAATTTATTCCTTTCTATAAATCCCTTACACTGTGTCAGAGCCTGAGGGTGAGAATATACATCTCTTAGCTCGCGGTGATCTATCCCAGGTATTGCAAGTAAACAGTGCTCAATTTTTAAATTTACAGCACCAACAACATTCAAATTAGTCTTTAATAATAGGTCATTTACCTCTCCAATAACACCTCCAAGTGTATTTTCAACGGGAACTATCCCATAGTCATAATATCCTTTTTCAACTCCTTCAAAAATTTCTCGGAATTCAACACATGGTACAGTCACACATTCCTTTAACCACTTTCTTGCGGCTACATCACTATAGGCACCATGCTCCCCCTGAAAAGCTATTATTTTATAATCATGCATTTGAAGTCTTTTACTCTCTTTAAAAATTTCAAGAAATATCTGTTTGTAAACCTCTGTTTCTATAAGAGATTCTTTGTAAGAACTTATTCTTTCTAGTATCTCATTTTCCCTATCTTTATCTTCAATCTCCTGTTTAAACTTCTTTGCAAGGATACTATAGATCATCCTATCATTAAGTTGTTTCAAGATTTTAGAATCAATTATATCAATTTTTTCCCTAATTTTTTTTAGGTTCATTACTACTCCCTCACTTTAAATCAACACTAATATAATAACAATTTTTCAATCTTGTAAAGAAGATAGCTATAGAAAAAATAAATTTATCATTTTATAATGTTTTTTGATATTTTTTTAAACATGATATTACCTTTCCTATTTTCTTACCTCTTTATTTTTGTCTAACGTTTTGGGAATAAAAGAAGTTGCCGAGGGCATTTTTGGTAATCTTTAATTTCCATTTTATCCTGTGTAGGCGGCGTTTTTATTCTTCCTTATGATACTAAAAATCGTGTTTTTTATCCTCGGAAAAATATAGCGGGTATTCCCCTTCAGAAATATCCAGGAATAATATAGATTTAGCAGGTCCCAGAGCAGTAAGACACATTTCAGGAACATATATACCTAAAATGTTAATAGAAATCTTATTGCCCTGTATTGTTGTCTCGGATATTATTGACCAGTTAAAACAGGGATATATTTTCTCAGTGGCCATTGATAGCATTATACCTGGTTCACTAATGGATTCAAAATTTCGATACCCTTCTTGAATATTGAATATGATATTACCCTCTATCGGTTCCAGGTTTTCATAATCGGAGTTGTCACAACTTAGAAAAATGAATATAAGCGTGGCAATTATGAAAAGTGATAATGTTTTTATTTTAGGTAAAGTAATTATATTCTTTCCATATAATATGTGATTTTGCCTAATGGTTTGTGTAAATATAGAGTTAGGCTTTGCCGAATTTGAGCGGAGCGAGTAGTAGTCGTATGTACATTTTTACGTAATTGTAGTTGATCATTTATGCATACCATTTATCTATATTTCCCATTTTATTATGGTATTGTTGCCAATCTTTCAATGTTTGATAATAGAGATGGATTAAAGCTTTCAAATTGCCATGTCGGCAATTGTCTTCTGCATTGATTATATTCTTCTAGAAGTAGTTTAAGGTCATTGGGATCATCTATATCAAATAAACATTTTATCTTTTCAAAATATCGTTTAGATTCAGCTCTTACAAAAATTTCAAATGAACCTTGGAAATTAACGAGATATAGTAGAGTTTCTGGCCACCATCTTTCACCATGAAGTCCCGCTCTAATAAAAAGAACAAAATCTGCTTGCGTTAAGTATTTAAAGGCTATTCCTGTTGTTTGGCTCCTTTCCTTAAGTAAATCGGCTCTCAAGGATAAACGGCGGAGATTTAACCTCTTTTTCCTGTATTCTAAGGATGCCATATACTGCCTAAAAATAGTAAATGACACCATAACATCACGTCCATAATCAGAGTTACCCGGCACATAGTATCTTTGACTTAAAAGCATTGCTGCTTGTTGAAATCGTTCTAATTTGATGAGAATTGCTACCGCATATAAAAATAGTTCATGAATAATGAATTTGAAATTATCAAAATCCCACTCCCTCCAACTATTTACACCTTCTGGTCTGAACATATACGGGATTAAAGATTCAAAAAATCTATGGAGACGTTCAATAAACTCCTCTCTTAAATCATATCTTGCTATGGTTAATAAAAATTTAATAAACTCGTTTCTATAAGGTAGAAATGCTTCAATATTTTTTATAACAGCTTCATCAAATTCGCCTTCATAATCTTTAATCCTAAATTTTTCTAAATTCTTGGTAAAGGTTTCAAGATATTCATCTAAGGCCCCATAGGAATACGATCTCCCATCTTTAATTGCATCAATTGCTCTTTTAAAACTAACCGTAGTTCCTAAAGATAATTGCTCGCCTTCAGATAAAAAAGAAGGAGGATTCCCTAATTCAGGTTTTTTATATAGAGGTTTATCGTAAATCCATCTTAGTAATCTCTCAAAATTCTCTGCATAGCTATCAGGCTCACTTAAATCAATATAAATTCTAGATTTATAATATGTTGGCAAATAAGGCTTCCCATTTTCATCCTTTTCAGCAATCACCACAACGAACTTATTCTGTTCAACTTTATCATATATTTCCTTTGAAATTATTTGTGTTTCAGTCCCTACCCCTCCTTTTCTGCTATCTGCTTTTTGAGCGTAAACACGATCAGATACAATGATAACCTTTTTTATTTCTGGATCGGTTACCATTTTTTCCATAAAGGCTATCGCATCATGTCCTTCCTTTAAGTCCCATTTATCTAAAATTACATCTACACCGGCTTGTCTTAATTCCTTCGCGAGATTAATAACCCATTGTTCATGCTGATGGCTACTCCAACTATATGAGATGAATACTTTGGGATTTTTCATTTAAGATACCTCCTAAACTCCCAACTATTTCACCTAACATCTTACGTACATACAAAATTCGGCTTTGCCGAATTTGGGTGTAGCCATGTATAACTATATGCCCGTTGTTATCGGAATAACTCATCTTTGTTTTTCACAAAAGTCCACCCATACTCTAATATTAAAGGGCAATATATCTTTATATTTTTCTAGAAATTCTTTAATAGTGCTTTTAGATAATGTTTCTAATGTATCACTTTCAATTGTGTATTTATAGCCCGCTGGACTAAACAAAAAATACTTACCCTCGGATCCTTTATATTCATCTGGATCTATTTTAATATCTCCACTTTTTACCTGCACAAAAGCTTTTTCATTATTTCTATTTAACAATTCATATTCATATTTAATAGTATTATCGAGTCGTCCTCTTGAACTGGGGATTAGAACATAACCTCTTTCTAACTGTAAATAAAGTCCTGCCACGTCTTCTAAATCTTCTGTTGAAAGTAAACTAAATATATCTGGTTTATTTTTTACTTCATAGTACATAGATCCGGACTTTTCATTGTACACGACTTTAGAAAATAAAAGTGCAGTATCATCATGTATTTGCTGCACCGTCCTTCCTCTAAAAAAACTATTTATAATTTTTCCTGCAATTCTAGTACCAACTTTGTAGCATTCAATAGGTCTAACGTTTACTATATCTGCTTGTAGATTCTCTTCATTATCTCTATACTCCCATTCTCCTGTGATTCTTCCTAAATAATAGACACCTTTTGTGTCCCTGAACCAGACTAAATCTCCAATTTCCATTCTGTCTAGAATCGCATTCGCGTTAATTTTCCAACCAATATCGCCATATTTCTTTTCTCCTAGTTTCTTATATTCATCTTTTGAAGCTGGTTTTTTATCTACTCTCCATCCTATACCTATTACCTTTTGGTCCAGGCATAATTTTACACTTTCATCTACATTAACATTTCCTTCCGGCCCTGTTGGTCTAATATGGATTCTCCACAATTTGGTCATTATTGCTCCTCCTTTCTTTATTTAGTTTTTACGAAAATATTTTGCGGATAAAAAATTTGCCGAAGGTAATTTAGGGAAATTTTTGATTCCCCTTTTATCTGCTGTTGTGCGAAGTCCGGTGTGATTATTTGAGTAATTCATACTTTTCTTTTTCGACCTCCACAAGAAACCTCGAGGGAAGTGTGAAAAAAGCATCCCATGAAGCCACATGCGAGGGCGTCGTTAAAAATAATTGTTCTTTAGCTCTAGTACATGCAACATAAAATAGTCGACGTTCTTCCTCTAATTCTTCTATATTTTCAATAGATCTTTCTGAGGGGAAAAGTCCATCTAAAAGATGAGGAATAAATACGCTATTCCATTCAAGGCCTTTTGCCGAATGAACAGTTGACAGAATTAAAGGTTTATCTTCGGTTTCATCAATAAGTGGGTTTGTTTGATTTTGGTATTTATTTGAAGGAGGATCTAAAGCAAAATCCGAAAGGAATCTTTCTAAATCATCATACTTGCAAGCAAGATTATAGAGCACATCGATATCCATTAATCTTATTTCGTAATCACTTTCTATATTTTTTAAAATAGGGGAATAGTAATCTTTCAATATCTTTATCTTTTCAGGAATTGTGACTTCTTGCTTGGATGCCTGATTCAAAGCACGACCAAGTTCTTCAAGGTCAGATGAATACTTATAGTTTGCAAAACTACTGAAATCAATTTTGCCATTTAGCTTGTGAATGTGAGATACTATCTTGCTGGCTGTGACGTTCCCAATACCAGGAATCAATTTTAAAACACGGTTCCATGAAACTGGGTCAAAAGGATTGAGGATAATCCGTAAGTAAGCAATAATATCTTTGACGTGTCGTCGTTCAGCGAAGCGAACCCCACCAAAAACTACATATGGAATATTCCTTTTTAAAAGTTCTGCTTGTATAAAGTTACTGTGATAAGAAGCACGATAAAGGACAGCTATTTGATTCAAGGAAATCCCTCTTTCTCTAATTTCGAGTATTTTTGAAACAATGTATTCTGCTTCATCTTCTTGATTATAAAACTTTCCAACTATGGGTTTATAGCCACTTTTATTAGTTGAGAATAATCTTTTTTTATAACCAATTTTTGCATTGTTTATTACTGAGTTAGTAAAATTTAAAATATTCTGAGTACTTCTATAGTTCTGTTCGAGCTTTATAAATTTACAGTCAGGATATGTTTCTGGGAATCTTAGTATATTTTCAAAATTTGCTCCTCGAAATGAATATATGCTTTGTGAATCATCTCCTACTACCATGATATTACGATATTTTTTAGCAATTAGATCAACTATCTCCTTCTGGATAATATTTGTATCTTGAAACTCGTCAACCATAATATACCGAAAAGTTTCCTGAACATTCCTGCGAAATTGAAGGTTATTTTTTAGAGAATCACGAAGAAATTCCATCAAATCGTCGTAATCAAAAAGATTATTAGCTTTTTTATATTCTGAATATGCCTTTTCTATTAGTTCTATATCTTTGACGAATTCAGTTAATCCCTTGAATTCACGGTTAATTACTTCTCTTATTGTAATATTACAATTTCTAGATTTTGAGATTATTTCTTGAATTCGACTCTTTCGAGGAAAAGCCCGATTTCTTTTTTCAAAATGCAATTCACGACGAATCAAGTCTATTACATCTGCTGAATCAACAGTATCAATAATTGTAAAATTAGGAGAAATGTCTAAAAACTTGGAGTACTTACGCAGTAAATAATTAGCAAATGAATGAAAGGTTCCACCCATTACCTTTTGGCATCGCATATCATTTAATAAGGAGGTTGTCCTTGCAAGCATTTCATTGGCGGCTTTTCTTGTAAAAGTCAAAAGAAGTATTTGTTGAGGAGGTATCCCATTTTCTAATAGAAAAGCTACACGATAAACAATAGTCCTTGTCTTTCCACTTCCTGCTCCAGCGATCACTAAAAGAGGTCCCTCAATAGTTGTTGCAGCGATATATTGCATTTCATTCAAGCTTTTTTCATAATCTATTTTGAACTTTTTCAAATGTTCTTTTTTGCTAGTAGTTTGTATAAGGTTTTTTTCAATGGACTTCGTTATATTTTGTAATCTATCGATCTTTTTCTGAACATCACTTGTAACTTTTGGTTGGTTATATTTGTTTATGGAAATTGTTGTGATGTCCTCATTCATAGAAACTTCTTGATTATTATTAAACTCAAGCGTGAATGTTTGACGAAAATATTGAAGAAGTTTATCTGTCTCTTCTTTATCTTCTATCTTTGGTTTATTGTTGGACTCACCTTCCATTATATTAGGTTTTGAACAATTGGTTGAATTATTATGTTCTTTCTTCCTTTGCATGTAGATCAGGATAGCAATAATTGCAATAATGAATAATATCCACCCCATCATTCAAGCACTTTCTTTTTTTACCTTTCTATTTTTTGTCGCATTTCGCTTAACGTTCCCAGCGTATCTGAAGTTCCCCGATGGGGAATTTGGGTGGAGGTGCAAAGCACCGAAGCCAGATACGCTGTGTTATACGCCGTGTCGCTCATTTTTATCATACATCTATGAATATTACTTTTATAGGAACGCTAGGAAAGTTTCTCTGAAGTCGCTCAATATCGTAAACAAGTTGTTCACCATAAGAGACCCCTGTGGACATTTCTTTGTGAAGATAATAACATGGAACTATCTCAATACCAACATCTGCCTGATTTTTATTGTAAAAGTATTGGAATTTAGCAAGATCATAGAACATAAAAGCATACTTACCAAACTGCACTTCAACCAAGACTCTTTCCTTTAAGAAGTCTATCTGTTTAAATGCCTTTATCTTGTGTTTCGTATCGTAAGAGTCTATTTCATAAAAATCTTTTAGTTCTTTATAACCCCGTTTGTAAAATTCCTCTTTGAATGCTTTATTCATGTCTTTAGGTGAATACAATAATTTTCCCATTTTTGTTTTCTCTTTACTTATTTTGGTTCTACCTGTAATTTTAACAGAATCTATGATTTCATCTATTTCTTGCTCTATATGAGGATATCTTACTTTTAATATCTCTAAGCCTCCAAGATGAGAATATTCAAAGACTTTTTTCATTTTTTTCACCTTCCAAATAATCAAAAAGACCCGCTTCTATTTCCATTCTAAGATGTTTTGGTTTATAAATTGGTTTGCCCATAGGTCTTAGTTTTAATTTACCTCTAAGAAGTAACTCAATCCTCTGTTTTGCGATTTTTATATATTCTTCAATTATATCCGCACCAGCAGCCTTTCTGCCATGTAAGATAGCAGCTATCGCTGTTGAACCGACACCAATAAATGGATCGATCACCCAATCACCTGGATTCGTAAGAGCAAGAACAAGTCTTTCAATTAACTCTACAGGAAATTGACATGGATGAATAGTTTTTTCCGGGTGATTAGATTTTACATTTGGGATTTCCCATACATCAGTAGGATTCTTACCAAGAGGATGACAAGATAATTCTCCCTTTTTGGGTCCTTTAAAGTATTTCTTAGTGGGATATTTTTGAGGAACTCTAACGGCATCAAGGTTGAAAATGTAGTTTTCAGACTTTGTAAACCAAAGTATAACTTCATATCTGCCAGAAAATCTTTTTCGGGCATGTAAACCGTGTCCAAAATGCCAAATTATTCTGTTTCTTAACTTAAGACCAAACTTGTCAAAAATAGGATAGAGAAGAATATCCAGTGGGATAATAGACCCGTTATCAACATAATTGCCTATTTGCCAACATATACTTCCATTGTCTTTTGTAATTCTAATAGACTCTTTAATAACCTTCTCTTGTTGTTCTATATACTCCTGAAGGTTAATTTTTTTCTCATAAGGTTTCCCTATGTTATAAGGGGGTGAAGTAACAATAAGACCCGCAGTTTTGTTAGGAATTTGTTTGAGGAGATCCAAAGTATCCCCTAAGTATAAAACTACATCAGCATCTATGTCGAACTTCTTGGTTATTTTCAACTTTTTATCCCACCACATTAGTGTTGATCCTTTCATTTTTTTGCCTTTCAAACGGCATGGCGTATAACCTCCTGTTAAGTGACCAGAAGGGCAAGGTGCGAAGCACCGCAGAGTGCCCGCCGTCGCTGTAAATTCTATTAAACTTTATTCGTATTTCCACTGTAATCCACTTCCCAAATTTCTGGAGAACTTGAAATTTGATTTAATGACCTTATTTGAGAAATAACTGAATTTGGTATATTATTAAATTGTCTAGCAAGGGATAAAAGTATAGGCTTTATATTAAATCTTCTACCACCGAGAATATGTCCGCCTATATCCTCTCTTGCCCAATTTATATAATATTCCAACTGCATAGGAGCAAAATTTACACCTATTCCAGATTTTGGGTGTTTAAGTTCTATTATTCTATAAATATATTCTGTTTCATCTAATTTTTCTATTGTTAGAAGATCTATTTTTTGCATTCCAGACCCTGCGAAAACTTCATTTCCTATCCATACTATATTTCTTCCAAAAATCTGTGGTAAAAACTTGTTATTTCCTATACTTAAATTCTGTAAAATATACGCTTGTAAGTGTGTCTCTGAATTCTTAACATCATTCAAAGATACTTGAATTGGTGTCCCTATATTATGGGTACTTGTTTGCTGCCCCTGATTTATTTCGTATCTTGTAATATCAAATGTAAAATGCTGTCCTGATAAGTGTTGTCCATTATTTTCATCTTTTATTAGAGAAATTAGTCTTTCTACTTCCCACGGAAAAAGCATTGTATTCCCTCGTTTTGCCTTTTTTCTAGTTTATTTCTATAAAAACAAATAATTTCTTGCCCAGAGCCCAATTCCCCAAAAAAAGTGCAATCCATACAATCATCAAAACTAATTCCTTCTACTTTTTCACCATATTCGTCGAATCCTTTATATTTTTTAAATTTCTTTTCAATTGGACAGTTAATGACTATTGCAGGAATACCAAAACCGTCTGAGAGCTCATGTCCAAAGTCTATTTCTGTTTCAAATTCGTTTATCTTTTTATGCAAAACTACTCTATGAGGTTGCACTTTTCTCATATTTCCAACCTTTCAAATTTTATATTGTTATCTATGACTTTATATTTGTAGCACTCAATTCCTTTATTTGAAAAATCACTATTTTTAGCTTTCATTATTGCACTTTTTTTAAAATCAAACGCTATTAATATAGGTTGAACCATCTCAACTTCTCCACCGGCCAATCTACCTGCAACCCATTTTGAATATTCAATAACTTGGGAAATATCTTTTGCTTCTGCTTTGTCTTTTTTAAGCTCGACAACAGTATATCTGTAACGCAAGGGATAGCCTGTGTATTTAGCATTTTTATGATAAAATAGTATATCTATATTTTTTCGTGTTACATGATAAGGAACATTGTTTGCAAACCATTCTATATCTTCCACTGGGCCGAATATTTTTCTTATATCATTATGGTTAGGATTATCAATATTAGCTATCATCCAACCTCTTAGTATATCTTCTAATAGTACTTTACCATTTTTGCTTAACTTATCTATTGGTAAAATTACTCCCTTTGTAGTTTTATTTGGATAACTTTTCATAGATTTTAGTTTATTGATAGCATTCCCATTCAACTTTACAAGAAGTTCCACCAGTACTTGCGCTGTTTCAGGATTAATCGTGTTTATCCCTCTTGCTCCCTGAATTTTTCTATAAAACCATCCCCAACATTTGGATTCATATTCTCTTGACGAAAAAAGTAAATCTTCTGGAACGGATAATGGAAAGTAATTAATACATTCTACTTTCAATCTTAATGGCCATGTTGAGTCAACGCAACCAATAGGAGTAGGATCAAAAAACGGTTTGCTAATGATTTTATATATTCCGTGAAAACCTACTTGTCGCTCATAAAAAAATACTATATCACCAATTCTTGTACCTAAAATATCTGCAATCATTCCAAAATAAGGCTTTTTACCGTTTTTTAGATTTTCTTTAATGACATCTTCATATCTAGATGGAATTCCTTTAACTCCAACTCCCCAGAATCCATTATCTCTCACTACTGGGAATGTTCTACTATCTGTGATGAGGATATGCGCTCTCATATTCCTCTCATTTCAATATTTGTAATAATATCCACATTAAATTTATTTGGTTCTTTTTCTATTAATTGTTTTGCTTTCCCAACTACTTCAGGATTTATTTCAAAACCAATTCCATTTCTACCTAATCTCCTACATTCAATCAATGTTGTTCCACTTCCAACAAAAGGATCCAGAACCCAATCACCTTTTTTAGTATATCTTGACATCAATTGATGAGGGATTTGTGGAATGAAATTACCCCAATACCAAGCGAGATGAGCACCAGAAGAATCTCTTTTATCAAATAGCCATAAGCTATCTGTAATTATTTCTTCATATTCTTTCCATCTACTCAGATTTATATCATTTATTTTGTTTGTTTTAACTTCTACCAAAGCTTTCTTTAACCTTCTTAAATAATACTTGGCTCTTTCTAAAGTTAAAGTTTCCTCTATCTGGGTTAATTCATCTATTATGTAATCATATTTAATCTCAATTGTATCACCGTTCTTATCAATATTTAAAATACCAATTTTATCGTTGTTTGTCGAATAAATATTAGTTTTTAATTGCCTTAACTTTAATTTCAGTTCTTGAAGGCTCTGGATTTTAAGTAAATCATCTAAAACTTCTAATATTTTTGATTTATTGATTATAATTTTTCGATTTTTAAATTTACTCTCATTATCGAATAGTGTTTTTTGAATTGATTTTTCATTCTTCATTTTAATCTCTCCATAAAACTATTGAAATTTCTCTTTTTATAAATCTTTCCAAGGCGACGGCGGGCATTTCACTTAACTGTTCACGTTTTTTCAAAGTTCCGAAGGCATTTGGATGAGCGTAGCGAAACCGCAAACACGTTGTCAGGCGAGGTCGCCGCTTTCCTGATTATCTTTGCCATCACCCAATTCCGTTATTAATCGTCAAATAACCATGAAAGATACTTCTTATTTTTCCAATTTATCAATGAAATTCCAATACCTGAATACTGCGCTATTACATTTTGGGTATATGATTTTAATATTTCACCCGCTTTATCGAAATCCTCATCCTTTTTATAAAAGAAATATTTTGCTGGCATATCATAATGATGTCCCATACTTGAACGAGGATAGGGAATTTCACCGGAATCGGGAAACTGGAATTCTTCGAGGTGTATCTTGCTTAATAAAGTATCCAGAAAATCCTCGCATATCCATGAAGTCTCATTAGTTGTTCCACATAGGTAAGCAAATGAATTAGGTGGATAACGCCAGAATAGTTTAAACTTTGGTTTGGTAAATTGTGATTCATCTTCAGTAATTTTAATGCAGGAGTCGGTAATAGTGAGAACATAGCTATCTGTAATATTCTCGTAGGAAAAATATAGCGGGTATTCCCCTTCAGAAATATCCAGGAATAATATAGATTTAGCAGGTCCCAGAGCAGTAAGACACATTTCAGGAACATATATACCTAAAATGTTAATAGAAATCTTATTGCCCTGTATTGTTGTCTCGGATATTATTGACCAGTTAAAACAGGGATATATTTTCTCAGTGGCCATTGATAGCATTATACCTGGTTCACTAATGGATTCAAAATTTCGATACCCTTCTTGAATATTGAATATGATATTACCCTCTATCGGTTCCAGGTTTTCATAATCGGAGTTGTCACAACTTAGAAAAATGAATATAAGCGTGGCAATTATGAAAAGTGATAATGTTTTTATTTTAGGTGAGGTAATCATATTACCTCCATTTATGTGTGATTTTGAATAATGGTTTGGGCACATTCGAAGTTTCAAACGAGGAGAGTAATTTAGTCGAAGCGTTATTGAAATGGAATATGTACCTGTCAGGTGAATATAATAACAAACTACTGTATTTTAGAAGAGTTTCTCTTGGTGGAATCATTATTTGTCGCCTCTGCAAAATCTAAGGAGGTTCTTTAGATTTTCTACAACTAGAGGATAAATTTCTGGAAACTCTTCTTTTGTAAACACTTTAAGTGCTTCATTATAAGCTTTGATTGCATTCTCGCAGTTCTCAGCCTTCCCCTCTACTTCTGCAAGCTTGTTGTAGGCAGTACCAAGGTTGTTTTGAGTCATTGCGTAATCTATTGGAAAACGGTTAGGAATATATACTTTCAGTGTTTCATTAAAAGCTTTAATTGCCTTTTTACAGTTTTCAGCCGTATCCTTTACCTCTGCAAGGGTTCTATAAGCAGCACCAATATTATTTTGGGTTTTAGCATACAACATTGGAAAGCGATCAGGGATATAAAATTTCAGTGCTTCATTATAAGCTTTGATTGCCTTTTCGCAGTTCTCAACTGTATCCTTTACCTCTGCAAGTTTTCTATATGCAGTACCAAGGTTGTTTTGAGTCATTGCGTAATCCATTGGAAAAAAGTTATGGGTATAGACTTTTAGTGCTTCATTATAAGCTTTAATTGCCTTTTCGCAGTTCTCAACTGTATCCTCTACTTCTGCAAGGGTACCATATGTAGTACCAAGGTTGTTTTGAGTCTTTGCGTAATCTATCGGAAAACGGTCAGGGGTATAGACTTTCAGCGCTTCATTAAAAGCTTTAATTGCCTTTTCGCAGTTCTCAACTGTATCCTTTACCTCTGCAAGTTTTCTATATGCAGTACCAAGGTTGTTTTGAGTCATTGCGTAATCCATTGGAAAAAAGTTATGGGTATAGACTTTTAGTGCTTCATTATAAGCTTTAATTGCCTTTTCGCAGTTCTCAACTGTATCCTCTACTTCTGCAAGGGTACCATATGTAGTACCAAGGTTGTTTTGAGTCTTTGCGTAATCTATCGGAAAACGGTCAGGGGTATAGACTTTCAGCGCTTCATTAAAAGCTTTAATTGCCTTTTCGCAGTTCTCAACTGTATCCTTTACCTCTGCAAGTTTTCTATATGCAGTACCAAGGTTGTTTTGAGTCATTGCGTAATCCATTGGAAAAAAGTTATGGGTATAGACTTTTAGTGCTTCATTATAAGCTTTAATTGCCTTTTCGCAGTTCTCAACTGTATCCTCTACTTCTGCAAGGGTACCATATGCAATCCCAAGGTTGTTTTGAATCATTGCATACTGCACTGGAAAGCGTTCAAAAGTTATTACTTTAAGTGCTTCCTTATAGGCTTTGATTGCCTTCTTGCGGTTCTCAGCAGTTTCTTTATAATTTGACAATTTGTTGTAAACATCGCCGAGTAGGAAAAAAGCATATGCTCTTTCTTTTTTTTCGAGGTTCTTTATAATTTCGTTGATTAACATCGGTAGGAGTTCATATGTATGCTCTATTGGTTCTATCAAAGAGTATAAGTTCCTAAAACGTATATAGATGTTTTCTTCATAATTTGTTTTACATTTGCAAAACAAAAATTTAATTTCGTCTTCGATTTTTCCTTCTTTCTTTAATTTTTCTTGATAGTATCGAAGTGCTAAACAATAATTTTCAGGAACATCTTCGAAAATAACATCCTGAAACTGGTCTAATGCCCATAAAAGTTTATCATTCTCAAGTTTCATTATTTTTGCGTCAATTGCTTCGCCCCATACTTTTTTATCCAATATTTTATTTAGAATCTGGAAATCTACAGGTTCAAACATTGTAATGACTGATATGTTTTTTACAAAATCATACGCATCCTGAGAGAGAGATGTTTCAAAAACTCTGAGTATATACTCTTGTACATCTTCATCACTTGCAAAATCTAAGCCCTGCTTGAAATTTTCTAAATTGCTAATTCCTACTCTTTCTAAGTTACTGACAAGAAGATAGGTTGCAACGGGATGCCCTTCTCCTACTTCTCCTATCTTTACTGCATCCTCTTGATTTAGTTTTTTACCCAGGCGACAAGCTATAATTTCTACTAAACGATCCCGTTCATTTTCTTCAATAACATCAAGAGGCAAACGATAATAGGCAAGTCTGGTTTCTTTTTTTGAAGTAAAAAGTATTGAGCCATTCCTTAGGGCATTGTTACCCTTTCTTATTAGCTTTTTAAGGCTTTCATCAATCTCATCAGCCTTAATATTATCTATAAAAAGTATTATGCCTTTACTATTCAATTTTGAAAGGATAAGGTTTATTTTTGATTCTGTATTTTCTTTTTTCATTTCAGAAGGAAGCACCAAGCAGTCAATAAGGTCATCGATAGATAAATAACGAAAATGTTTTGGAGCAAGAATTTTTGAAGCCCACTCATAACCTGTACCAGAAGAATACGTCCCCTCTATTCCAGTGTATATGATCTTCTTACCAAAGATTTTATAAAGAGATAGAACCAACTCACAAAGGGTTGTTTTACCTATACCTCCTACCCCACTAACCTCTGTACACCTGCCAGATCCAACTTTTTCAAACAAGTCTTTTAATTCCTCTCGTCTTCCCACAAAATTCCCCAGGTTGATCTTTTTCTCTGAATACCACTTGATGACATTTGATACGAGATCTTCAACAACCTTTTGAATACTTTCATTATCTCTTTTTATTCGTGGACAATACTCTATTGATTCAATTTCATCTCTGAATTTCCATAAATTAGGAGAACCATCTCTGCTTGGCCATGTTTCATCAATGATATAACACATATGTGGCTTCTTCTCCGCAAGTGAAAACCGGTATTCACACCAGGTGTAAGAGATTTTTTCTTTCCCTGTTTTCATATCACAATCCGCTTTACAGCTATCTTTATACACACATAACTCTACATTCGACCCATAGTATGGGGATATAAGAAAAATGACAACATCACATTTTAATAGCTCATCTAATGCCCTTTTCTGCGAGGGTTCACCAGTTGGAATGAATACTTCCATACCTACAGCTTCAAAAGCTTTGCCTATTTGTTTCAACAATTCTGCTCTTTCATCCTTTAAATCCCTGAATGTAGAGCTAAGGAATACACTCAGGACACCTTTTCTTTTTTTATTTATTCTATTCATATTAATAACCTCCTATCTTTCAACGGACAAAGGAAATTTCAACTAACGTTTCCAGCATAAAAAAGTTTTTGCGAAGCAAAAATTTTTGTGAATTCTATGGGCGAACTTTTTATGCTGCGTTAAATATAGTTGGCCATTCATCGAGATATTAATTTTGCTTCTGCTGTATCTTCACTGTCGCTGTTTATGAGCATATACGGGTAGAGAGGATTCCCACTCTCGATAACGGTAATTTCTTCAGTAACAAGCCAGAGTCTGGTATTGATCCTATCGATCGGAGAGATTTCCCAAAGAGATCCATCTTCAAGTTTTATGAATCTGCCTCCATCAATCTTCTTTGATACCCAATGGCTTCCGCCAACGCCGTCATATGTTTGTCCTGATCTTACTGTTGCTTTAACGAGTACATTTAATGTCCAATTAGTCAACCATTGTTCGAGTAATTCACGTTCTGACTTGGTTAGTTTCGTAATTCCCATTCGCTTTTGCTCTTCTGGTGTCATAAGCTTGTCAAATCGAAGAATGTGTTTATTTTTGGCAAAGGCAATGGATACACATTCCAATAAAAATAGTGTAAATGCAATAAAGTACATTGCTGATTTTATTTTCATTTTTACCTCCAACGCCATTTTTCCCCCTGTTAAATATATTATAGTGTTCGACCTTCAATTTTTACATAAAGTATATAAAGTGTGTAAGATATTCGAAGCCATAGATAAGAATTGAACTACCATTTCATATATTGCAATAAATTGCTTCAACAAATAACTCATCCCCTCTGAATACAATTTTAAATAAAAATTACTCAAAATTATGTTGGTTTTTCCCTTATATGCCAATTTTTACCACCTTAAGCATTGATAGATTATATAATGAGCGAATTAAAAAATCAAGTATATTTTTCTATACCAATTTTCGAGATAGCACGAATGGGCGTATTAAAACTTACTTGAAGAATCCCTTCAAGGGTTGTTCTAAATATTATAATATCCCCTTGTCATTCTTGCAACTTCTGGGTGACTTTTCGTTCTTCTTTAACATACTTTTCTTTAATCAATTCCTTAGTAAGTGCTTTACTCTCTATTTTGGATTTGGGGTTCTACCGCTCACACAGTATTTGGTAGTTGCGTCCTTAGCTACCCTGTGATAGCCTCTGAATGACATCAGAAATTTTATCCTTATCTTTTACAATATTATACAATTTTACCATTTCTTTTTTCTTCAAACGCTCAATAAAATCATTTCCCCTGATCGCTATAGTAGCTATAAACGGTTTATCACTTTCAAACAACTTCAAAACCAGATTTCTAAAATAATCAGAGAAACATTCCATCTTCCCAATCTCATCGATTATTATTATCTCATGCTCAGGATTGAAAAAGTCTATTCCTCTTAATATTCTCTCAAAGCCTTCTACATTAACCCCGTATTTGGAAACTCTAAACTTTGATTTGATATTTACATGTGCAAGTATATCTTCATCACCTTTAAATGTGGTAATTCGGAATCCTGCTCTTTTCCCATTTTCCCTTATTTCCTCGGTATAAAACCCAGCAGGATTTAAGTGCTTTAATTTATGATACAAATTCTTTATTAACGTGGTCTTACCACAGCCGGGTGGACCAGTTATTAATATTTTATTTTGAAAACTATCTTGTAAGGTTTGCACGAGTAAATATATCCTCAGACAAAGTAATGTCAAACTTTACAGATATTACATTCATTTCTGTGTAGGTATTCTTCCTCAATACATCACGTAAAATAGCCTTTACTGGATAAAAACGATTACCAAATTTTTCTACATCAATTATCTCAAATACTTTTAATAGTTTACCCTGTCTTGAAAACCTTTCTTCCCTCATTGGAATAAAATTTTCTTTATCAATCCATAAAATTCTTTTGTAATAGGTTGTTTTCCTATCTTTCGCTGTTAGTGTGATTTTATAATACTCTTTTCCCTTCAGCGTGTCAATCGAGAATTTTTCTATATTATACAATTCCTCATAGGATTTTGAACCCTCCATAGCATCCTCATAAGAAAAATCAGAACCCAGCATACTCTGTCTCAAAAGATGCCCGGATATCTTTATAACCCTATCTGCATCTGGAAGATACATCCACATTTGATCCCCTATCTTTAAAAACTTAGTTCCCGCATCTCTCGCCGGTGATAAAACTTCCGCAAATGATTTCTCTTTTCCTTTAACATATGAATGAATTTTCTGATATATTATTATCTCATCATTTTCATATACTTTCAGTTCAGATAGAATCTCTGCAGAATTATATATAAAATTTTTATCAACATTTTTCAACACCTCTTCTGCAGTAAGACTTTGTGTGAAACTCATTTGATACGTAAGAACCAACAAAATTATTATATAAAATGCCTTTTTCATATAACACCCCCTAACCAATCTTTCTAAGCGCCTCTGTCGGTTCAAGTCTTGATGCTTTTATGGCTGGAATTATACCTGCTATGATTGATACTATAAAACCCAACAAAAATGTCTTTAAAATCTGAGCAAAAGAAAATTCTGCATATAAAACTCTATCCCAGTCCATCCCGACATTTGTGGCAACATCACCCAGGTTAAATCCTTTTGTAGCGAAATAATAGGCGGCAACCGAGCCAAGCATGATACCAAAAATAGAACCAATAATACCAATTATACCTGACTCAGAAAGAAATAAAAATTGGATTTTATATTTAGTCAAACCCATCGATGAAAGAAGTCCAATCTCTGGTGTCCTTTCGAATACACTTGTAAACATTGTATTAAAAATACCAAAAATGGCAATTATAAAAACTATTAAAAGCTCAACGAACGAAGCAACCCTTAAATAGGTAATCATACTCTTTAATGCATCATTATCAAGGTAGGAGAGAACAAGATAATCATCATTATCAATTAAACCTTTTATTTTCTCTTTAATTTTTTCCACATCTCTTGAATGTCTTATCTCGATAATGATTCTTGATACTGCATCCTCCATATAAAGAGATTTTTGCGCAACTTTCAGTGGAATGAAAAATACATTATTCATCCTTTCAACGGGAAACTTTGCAATACCACAGACCTTTAAAGCCATACCGCCAAGTGAATTATAGACTGTTTTACTAACAATTATTATCTCATCCCCAACCTTTACACGTAACCGTTTAGCAAGCTTGTCACCCAGCAGTACTTCCATTCTATCTTTATTGGGCATTTTACCTGCAATTATATTTTTTGAAATATTAAACATGCTTGTATCAATATCCGGCTCAATAGCAAATCCACCGGCTATCTCATCAAGGTCTTCTCTACCAAGCATTCCGCCTAGCAAAATCCTGCCTGCAACCCTTTCAACACCATCCACATTCTTCAGAATTTGCTCTTTTACCTTGCTATAGTTATCAATTTTATATTTTAATGGCATTGTCTTTTCTTTTTCATAGTATGCTCTATGAACAATCTGGATGTGTCCGATCGAACTAACGGTATTTCTAATCATCATCTCATACATACCATCAAAAATACTGATAAAAAAGGTGGTGATAGCTACGGAAATAAAGACTGCTCCTATTGTAAGGAAACTCCTTCTTTTGTTCCTGAATATATTCCTAAAAGCAATTTTAATCAATGCTAACATAATCACTCCACTAATTTTTCCTTAATACTTCGGCGGGCGAAAGCTTCTTAATCCGTCGAGCAGGGAAATATGTAGAAATTACTGATGTAAAAAATCCAATCAATGTATAAATAACCGCATCTTTCAGGTCAAATACTGAATACATCTTACCTCCAGCTGTGACATACTGCACACCCCCTCCTGTCAAACTTTCAATGGAGATACCTTTAACTGAAATAAGATAATTAAAACCTGCTCCAATGATAAAACCAATTATACCTCCAATCAACCCAATAATTACACCCTCAAGGAGAAATAATCTATAAACCTGCTTTTCAGTCATTCCAAGCGCCATGATCGTACCCATCTCCTTCATTCTTTCAAAATATGCCATAAGCATTGTGTTCATTATTCCAAATGCTGCCATTATAATAAGAAGGGATACAAATATAACGGCAAAGGATGACTTCTGGTCTATAATCTGCCTCATATCCTTTGTCATCTCAAACCATGTTTTTACTTTCGCATTTCCATTAAAAACTTCCTTTTCAAGAGTCGTTGCAATTACTGGAGCTTGAGCTCGGTCAATGAGCTTTACAACAGGGACACTGAATTCATCACCAAGATCAAGAAATTCCTGAGCTTTCTTCAAATCTATAAAAAAGTTTACCTCATCTACATCAGGATTATACGTTTTAAAAATACCAACAACCTCAAAGTCATCAGCTGATATTGAACCATATTTTGTCCTTGCAATTACAGTGATATAAGCTCCTGTATCTACCTTAAATGCCTCAGCAGTACTGGCGGAAATCATTATCCCCTGTTCATATTTTTTCAAATACCTTCCTCTTTCTATATATTCATCAAGATTAAAGACACGCTTATCAATTTCAGGATCAATTCCTACCCCTATTAGTGGCAAATCACTCTCTCCATCACTCAAAAACGCAGTAAACTCCAACCGTGGCGCAACTGCCGAAATACCAAATTCACCCTCAAGTAGCTTCCCGAGACTATCATAGTTAGTAAATAGGTTCTCTAATGGCAATTTATCTATTTCTTCATAATACTCCTTTGTATATAATCTCAAATCACCCGTTCCTGTCTCAATCATACTCTCAATGAAACTTATGTTTGATCCTTCAAAAATACCTGAATATAGAATCATAAGTGAAACACCTATCACTATCGAAATGATACCAAATATTGATCTTGTTTTATGTCTAAAAACATTTCTTAATGCAAGTTTTATTATCATGTTTAGCCCTACCTTTTTATGTCTTCAACAATCTCTCCATCGTGAAGATTTATAAGGCGTTTTGCAAAATCCATAACCATCTTATCATGTGTCGCAAAGATAAAAGTCGTTCCGAGTTTCTCATTCATTTTAAGCATTATTTCCAGTACCTCTGCACCTGTTCTTGAATCCAGATTAGCAGTTGGTTCATCTGCAAGCACAAGCTTTGGCTCCTTTACAAGCGCCCTTGCTATCGCGACACGCTGCTGCTGACCTCCACTCATCTCTGATGGTTTCCTGTTAATATATTCTGCAAGCCCTACATTTCTTAGCATTTCAATTGCCCTTTCCCTCCGTTCTTTTTTGCTGTGTTTACCCATTAAAACCAGAGGAAACTCCACATTTTCCAAAGCAGTAAGAACTGGTATAAGATTATAAGTTTGGAAAACAAACCCGATTTGATCCCGCCTCAGCTTTGCACAGCGATCTTTAGAGAGTTTTGTAACATCTATTGAATCAAAAAATACCGAACCTTCTGTTGGTTTATCCAGGGTTCCGAGAATATTCATGAAAGTAGTTTTGCCAGAACCGGAGGGACCAGCAATAGAGATGAACTCGCATTTTTCAATGTCAATACTAATATTCTTCAAAGCTGTAACAGCAACCTCTCCAGTTGAATAAATTTTTGTTACATTTTTCATCGATGCAATCATAACATACCCTTTTATTTTTAAAAATAAGTTTTAATGAAAATATACAAATAATGCGCTCCTCTATAGGACTTACTAAGAATATTCGGGGCAAATTCTGTCCCATCTTTTGAAAAATTAAAATAAGCACCAAAATTGACCGTTATATTAATTCTAGGATTATATGATAGTGAAGGAGAGAAAATTGTTGATTTATCATCAAGATTTGACACACAAAACACAGATATAGAATATTTATTATTCAGTGGATAATTAATCATGGAAAATAGATAATTCCTCCCTAAAAATTTCCTTTCCTCTGCTATGGCTGACTTAAAACTATAATTATCTGATTCAAATCCAGTCTGATCATGATTGTACTCAGTTAGAAAATATAACCCATTACCAACGGGGAAAGTATAATCAAAACCAACAAGGGTATTAAAGTTATTCTTATATCTATCTATATCAGAATCAATAAAATAAATCGATTCAATCCAGACTCCTATTCCCATATCCCTCTTTAATGCAAGTCCAAGAAAATCCCCTACTTTGTAGTGACTATAGTTAAGAAGTAGGTCAGCTTCCGCAATATTTGTTATGAGCCTGAAAGCAAATTTTGAATTTTTATACCCCTCTTCGGGAACCATAACAGCATCGAACTGAGAAAGACGACCAGTTCTCGCAGATAGTTTTATAGAATTTATACCTGAGAAATCAAATGTCGGCTCATATACCGATACAGGCATAAAAACATCCATTGGCCTGAAAATATATCCAAAGCTCCAGGAAATGATCTGTTTCCCCACCCTTAGTCTTAAATTTTGTCTATTTAAATCAAAATAAAATCTGTCGAAGCTGACCCCCTTTTTTGAACTTCCAATCAATGAAATTTTATTCAAAAAACCAGAAGTTTCCTCTCCTCGAATTCTAATGAATAGTTTGGCATTCTGATTTACTCTGGCATCTATATCAATAACTGCACGTGACCAAAGTGACTGATATGAATCATTATCTCTATTGATGAGCACAAAATAACGTCCCTCGATATAGCCTGAAAGTGCAGGATTTGCCCCATATAAACTCGCCAATAAAATAGGAATAAATATTATAACAACTATCTTCTTAATCACTTTTTTTAAACCCATTGCTAATAATACCATACATAATTATTTTAATAAGTTGTTCGAATATGGATCCAGGTGTTGGATACTTTTTAGCCAGCTCTTTATCAGTAAATAAATCATAGGTTTTTGAATATAATGTAAATAAAAAATCTAAATCAACGTCTTTTCTGATATAACCTTCCTTTTTACCCATAAGATAAAAGTTTTTACTTTCCTGGTAAGACTTGTGTATCTCTTGATTTATATACCTATTTATCTCATCGATATCGGATTTAGCAAATTCTTTAATAAAATCCTGGCTGAAGATATTCATCATTTCGCCTTTCCATTTTATTATTTTCTCCATCTTCATATTAAAAGGATCATTACTATTAACAATATCACAATATTCCTTCCATGCATTATCGAAAATCTCCCTTAAAATAAAAAGAGCAAGGTCAACTTTATTTTTAAAATACTTATAAAATGTCGCTTTACTAACACCTGCTTCTTTACAAATTTCTTCAACGCTGACTTTTTTTATACCATACCTGTAAAATAGTTTCTTTCCAGTTTCTACTATTTCATCGATTTTTTTCCTGCTGTTAGCTGAACTAATTTCCATAAAATAAACTATTATGTTTCAATTATACAATTACCGTTTACATTATATGAAATGTTTAATAAATTAGCAACAATAAATTTTATAATAAGGTATATAAACCTATTTTGTTATATTGATTCTTCTGTAATAGAAGGGAGGATATTTTTCTTCCCATTCATTTTTTAGAAAAATACCAACATCTATATGCGTTTTTCTTGTCAAATTATGTTGAAAAGAAAATTTATTATATGATTCTTTTGGTAAGTAATTTAGTTCTGCAGAAATTGTGTCACCTTTGAAAACTAATATAGAAATATGGTGAACTAAACTGCGTGGAATTCTCAATTTAAGAACTATATCTATATTTCTATTACTGGCCGAAATATTTCCATTTTTAGGAACTATAACATAAAAATAATCATGTACACCTTTAACTGTACATCCTTCCTGAATCGTTGTTCTAACATTGTAAGGTATATTTTCGGGCATTATTTTTATGAATGCTCTTTCTAATTCTTTTGTGGAAGAAATTAAATCTTCTAAATCTTTAATTATATCTTCTTGTTCTCTTGTTCTCTTGTTCTCTTTTCAATTAATTCGGCAAGGCTATCTAATCTTGATGTTTCAATAGAGGCTATTAAAGAGTCTATATATTCAACTTTAGGTTTAATAGAATTTAGAATGTTTCCCTTTATGCCTGTTATTTCGCGATAACCAAAAAAACTAAGTAACGTTGCAATTATAAGAATAAATATTTTTAATAATTTTATGTTTTTGAGAAAAGATTTTAATTCTACTTCTAAATTACTTATTCTTTTCTCATCTTCAATTAATTTATTTAAAAAATAGTTGCCCTTTTCTGTCTCCATATCTAACTTTTTGCTCATTTTAACCTCCTGCATTATTTATCATTTTAATTTACTATAATTTCCAAAAACATTCATCTTATTATGAACACATAATATCTACAATAGACTTACCCGAAAAATTGTGTATAACATTAAATTTTATCATAGTCTTCAGAGCAGGGAGTGTCCCAATTTTTTTATAAATGGGATAAAGAAAATATCTTTCTTACTGTTTCTTACTCGCGTAAATACATTCTATGAGTTACGCTTAACCATTTAACAAACGGAGGTATTTACCATGAAATTAGAGAAAGCCATCATCGAGAAACTGGAAAAGGATCTGGAAACTGTCAAAACTATGGATGACTTGCCTGGTAAAAATGGCGTCATTAAAAGGCTAAACATACGCTTAACAGAACAAATGCTACAGTATGAACGTTATCAGAAGAGAGAGCATCAGGGTAGCAACTTACGCAATGGTATTCGAAGAATCCCTTCGGGAGTAGTACCAAAAATCTAAAAGGAGAATATGGTAGTATTGCAATATCCGAAGGATCTCTTTTGAGACAAGTTCACCTGAACCGTGAAGGTGAATTTGAACCATTGCTGATTGCCAAGCACAAATGTGAATTTGGTGATCTGGTTTGAAGAATCCCTTCGGGAAAGGTAAGATTCTCTCTTTGTATGCCAAATGGATGAGTGTATCCGTTCGAAGAATCCCTTCGGGATAGGATCCCTATTCGGGACGGGATATCCAGGAGCATTTATTCGAAGAATCCCTTCGGGACAAGACCTTCATGGACTGGAGTTATCCACTGTCTTCATTAGTCGTCTTACCGATAGGGTGCTTCAAGAAGTCTCCGTAGGATCCCTATTCGGGAAAAGACTGGCAACAGCATCCGTTAGAGTCGGTTTATGTTATTGGTATATTTTGATGCTATTCACTATAAGATTCGCAGTGATGGGAAAGTTCAAACCAGGTCTGCCTATACCTGTCTGTGTATTGATGTTCAGTGGCAACGGGATTTATTGGGTATCTGGATTGGTGAGAGTGTTCGAAGAATCCCTTCGGGAAAGGAGCACATTTCTGGTTGTCGGTGTTAACTGAATTACAGAACCGTGGTGTAGAAGATGTTTTAATTGCTTGTTTAGGTGGTTTAAAGAGATTCCTGGAAGCCATTGAGAGTGTTTTCTCACAAACACGTGCACAATTCTCGAAGAAATGGAAAGAGCCATTGTTTGTTTTTATTCTAAGACAAACAATGGCTCTTTAACTTACCAAACTTTAGTTTATTGTTCATAATCTGGATTCCGCCCCGCTTTAAGATTGACTGAAATTTCCTGTTCAGGTATAGGTAGTAGTTTATAGCGAGGGTCCCATGGCTGTCTATTTACATACTGTAGTTGGGGGTATTTTGTTTTTAATTCGTCAATCTTATCTATAACAGCATCAAGTATATTTTTTACCTGATCTACTTCCATTTTACCATTCTTCAACCATCTCATTAGATCCAGATAACGCCATCCTTCAAAAGCAAGTTCCATCTGTCGTTCTTTGACTATTGTATCAAAATCAACCTGGGACACAGGATCTAAACTGGCTCTTTCTCTTACCTGATTAATATACATGGTTGCTTTGCTAGAATTTCCACTAAATAAATTAGCTTCAGCAGCCATAAGTAATACATCAGCGTAACGCATATATCTATAATTTGTACCATAATTCAATTCGGCGACTGGGCCGCCTGTTTCAGATTCCCATGTGCCATATTTTAGTCTAATATATCCTGCGTAACCATAAGGATAGTCACCGGCAGCATTTGTGGGTTGTACTCCATAAGCTATGAGCGTGTCTTCAGACATTATAAATGCTCTATACCTTATTCCACTGTATCCTTCTTCCTCTTCATATACTGAGGCTAAGTTTGGAGTTGGATAAAGAAATCCCCATCCAATTCTCATACCAATATTTTCTATTCCTATAAAATAATCACTTCTTGGACCACATAATTGCCAGTTGATATTACTTTCATTAAGTCGATTGTTACCCCAATTGAAGCTTCCCCAATCTTTATTTGTAGTGTTGGTGTAGGAAACTTCAAAAAGCGATTCATCGCCAAATTCCTGTGGTATTCTAAATATATCCCTCATATCATCTACGGTTTCAACAGGTATAAGGCTATATTCGCCAGAATTGATAACTTCTTCAAACATTTGTGCTGCTTCTTGATATCTACCCTGATACAGATAAGCTTTCCCAAGTAATGCCTGTGCAAATCCCTTTGAAACACGATATTTATCTTTTAGAGCATATTCACTTTTTAATGGAAGGTCAGCGATGGCAGCTTGTAGATCTTCTTCTATAGCATCCCAGAAGGCTTGCTCTCCTCCCTCCGGTGGAGCTACTTGGTACTCATCAGGATCAAGGAGTTTTAAAACGAGCGATGCATATTCACCCCATAATGCTACAAGTTCAAAGTTAGCCAGTGCCCTTAAACACTTGGCTTCTGCAATGTTAATTTTTTTCGATTCTGTATTTGGTTCGACATAATGAATTATTGTATTACATCTATTAATAATTCTGTAACAACCAGCATAAACGGCAGTAACAAAGGGGTTATTTGGACCAAAACGATATTCATTCAGTTCTTCATATCCCGGTTGATCACCTCTACCACCTCCGCCGGTTATTACTTCATCACTCAAAGTGTTTCTTACGAGATATGAACCTCCCCATATACCGAATTGCTGATCCTGAACTAAGTCATAGCAGGCAAGAGTTCCTGCCATCGATTCGTCGTCTGTCTGGTAATAGTTTTCGACAGATAGTACTCCACGAGGTTCTGTATCAAGAAATTTTTCCGAACATGAAAAAAGGAACAATAGCGCTGTTGCAAGGAATACAATTTTTATTATTTTAATTTTTTCACTCATATTCATAATCCTCCTCAAATTATGATCTATTATTAATTATAATGAAATAGATGTACCGAATACTATATTTCGTGGAGCTGGATATACACCACGATCGATACCAATACTGTTGTCATTGCCAGAACCAGCATCGGGATCAAATCCTGGATATTTTGTAAACGTAAAGTAATTATCGAGAGAAATATAAACCCTTAGTCCCTTAAGATTGAAGTTTTTGATAAAAGAAGATGGGAATGTATATCCAAGCTGTATTTGTTGTATTCTCAAGTAGGAAGCGTCAAAAACCATCAGGTCACTATTCCATGTTATTGCTTCTGCATTAGGTCCGGGCATAGTGCCGTCAGGATTGTCGGGACTCCAGTGATTATCAGTAAGAACTGTTGGTTTATTACAATAAGCACGATCATTTCTAACCCAACCAATTAAAGCATCTTTACCTGAGGCTCCTTGGAAGGATATAGTGAAATCAAATCCTTTATACGCTAAGTTTACACTACCTCCAAATATAAGTTTTGGATGCGGATTTCCAATCATTGTTATATCGTCGCTGGTAATTATGCTATCACCGTTAATATCCTCAAAAATTGCATTTCCTGTCTCGGGATCAATTCCTTTTACTTTGTACCCTCTAAAGTACCATATTGGATATCTTTTCTCAGTAGCAGTTGCAATCCATCCTGGTCCGACATTCGGACCTGTGATACGTGAAATAGTCGGGTTTAGATTCGTTACTTCGTTTTCATTAGTTGCTAAATTTATATTTATAGAATATTGAAATTCATCTGTGTATATTCCATAATTTCTTAAACCAATCTCGAATTCAAATCCTTTGTTTGTTACATCACCAGCATTAATAAAGGCAGACGTGTTACCAGCTCCAAAGGGGGGAGTATTGGGAGTAAGTAGATCGGTGGTTTTTTTATTGTAATAGTCGAGAGAAAAAGTAAGTCTATCATTAAATGCTCTCAGGTCGATACCTATATCCGTCTGAACTGTTGTTTCCCATGTTAGGTCTGGATTATTTAACCTATTGGGTTCTGCAGGTATTCCCATCGAACCGTCAGGAAGAGGATACTGTAATCCGCTGCTTGTAATAAACCCAATATATTCATAGCTACCAAGATTGGAGAGGCTACCATTTTTACCCCAGCTAGCTCTGACTTTCAAAAATGAAATAAAAGTTTCAGGGAAGAATCCTTCATTTGAGATGATCCATCCTGCAGAGAGTGATGGGAAGGTACCCCAGCGCCCCTCTTTAGGTAATTTTGAAAGACTAGCGCCATCTCGACGAATATTTGCTAAAAATAGATATTTTTCTTTTAGGTTAAAAGACAATCGTCCAAAGTAACCCAATAAGCGGTCGTCATCAGTATAACCACCTACTTCATCGTTTTCAGTACTCGTTACGTAGTCAAATTCTGCAAAGGTCTCTTTATTTGCTCCCATTGGAGATGCGAATAGACTGGTGTATCTGTGTCTGTACTGTTGTGCAGACATACCAGCCATAATGCTCATATTGTAGTTATCAGCCTCTTTATTATAGGTGACATAATTATCCCATTGCCATGTATACCAGTTATCAATGTCTTCATTTAAAGACGGCTCTTCATTATATCTGAGGTCATTGTAGTAATAGACGGGATTCCATCTGTGGTTTACCTGCCATGCCATATCAATACCTATTCTTGATATAATAGATAGATTTTTATATGGAGTAAGCTCTGCAAAAACATCTCCTAATAATTTATCCTGTTTTACACCAGGTCCTCTGGAACCAGCTCCATATTCTAAAATAACAAAAGGATTAACAATTTCGCCAGTGACGTATGGAGAGATTCCATAGATATTACCATTTTTATCTTTACCCACATTGGGATGTTGAGCAATTATGCCTTTTACTGCCTCTGGGATCTGAGATTCATCCGTATATTTCACTGGGGTTGTCGGATCTAATTGTAGAGCACTGGCAATAACTCCACCATACTCATTATCCTCTGCTATGGCTTTTCTAATAAAATGAGTAAAAGCGGCTTTTTCGCCTACTTTTAACCAATTTGTGATCTGATGTTCTGAATTTACTCTGATTGAATATCTTTGGAATTGGTCATGTGGTCCTGCGATTATACCATCCTGAGTTAAATATGAACCTGCAATATAAAGGTTATAGTTTTTCCCGGCGCCTGAATAGGAGAGATAGTGTCTTTGCATATAACCTGTTTCGAAGATATCTTCTAACCAGTTGTGATCAACTTTCTGACTGATTTGATCAATTTCACGCCCTGCATCTTCTTGGTATTTTATATATTCCTTAGAGCCCATAACTTCTGGAATATGACCAACATTCGTATAACTGTTCTGGAATTCATATTCTAATACGCTTTCTCCGGGTTTGGCACTTTTAGTTGTTATTAACACTACACCATTAGCACCTTCAGCGCCGTAAATTGCTGCTGATGCAGCATCCTTAAGAACCTCAATTCTTTCGATGTCATTAGGATCAAGATAGTTTACATCGCCAGTTTTAATTCCATCAACTATGTAGATTGGATCCGTTTTACCGTGCGTACTTACACCACGTACTCTAACTTTAATTCCTGCACCAGGTGAGTTACCGGCCGGAATTACCTGCACACCGGCTGCTTTGCCCTGTAACGCTTGTTCAGGTCTTGTAATTGAAAGATTTTCGATATCATCTGCTCTGACACTGGATATCGAACCAGTGACATCACTTCTTCGCTGTATACCGTAACCAACAACAATGACTTCTTTAAGTCCGATTGCTGATGCAACTAAGGTTACGTCAATTTGAGTCCTGTCGCCGATTTCAACATCCTTCGTTTCCATTCCAATAAACGAGAATCTTAATATTTCAGCTTCAGGTGGAACTTCAAGCCTATACTTCCCGTAATTGTCGGTAATTGTTCCAATTGTAGTTCCAGGTACGAAGACGTTAACTCCAGCAAGAGGATTACCATCCTCATCTGTAACAGAACCCGTTATTACTTTCTCTTGAGCGTTAAGCGGCTGGAAACAGATAAGAAAAGTTGCTGCTATAACAATTGCCCAAAAGATTGAACTGGGTAAATTAAACTTCTGTTTCATAAGCTCCCCTCCTCGTATATTATGTTTGATATTTTATAGAAAGAATCAGGAAAATACTTGTCCCGAAAGGGATTCTTAGAATAAAATATAGGGGTTCTGGTGAGATTAGATAGGAGGAGTTGACAGATGTTATGCTTTCCCTCCTTTATCAAACTCTCTATACCGAAAACTGTGATCTTTCTCATTGACATATTACCCCATTACTTATTTTATTTGAAATTGATAATGTATTAAATGTATTATAAGTATATTTTGTATACATAATTATATTTTTAATCCATTAACAATCACATATTTTTAGTCGTCTGAATTTTAACCGCAACCCATTTACCTATTTACTAGATTAAGTATAATCAATGAAAAATAAAAAATCAACTAAAACGCTTCAAAAATTAGACCATTATTTAAACTGTAATATTTCTATTAGTAACCTACAACATAATTGGCTCCTTGATTTATAGAAATGATAATATGTAATTATATAAAAGATAACATTGAAATGCCTTCTGTAATAAATTTTTTATCAGATAGTCTTGTTGTTATTAAAAGGATTAATTATCCACATATGTTAAAGATTGACTCTTGATCATTAATGATAAATTATTATTAGGATAACTTTTATAGAAAACTATTGCTTAAAAATTTAAGATATAGTATTTTTTTGGGCTTTTTAATTCAAGGAAATTGGAGTAAATATGCCAACGATAAACCAGTTAGTAAGAAGAAAAAGGAAGAAGGTAGAGAAAAAGTCAAAATCACCGGCTTTGCAGAATAATCCTCAGAAAAGGGGGGTTTGTGTAAGAGTTTACACGACTACACCAAAAAAACCCAATTCTGCATTAAGAAAAGTTGCGAAAGTAAGATTAACAAACGGATATGAAGTTATTGCCTATATACCAGGAGAAGGACATAATCTTCAAGAGCACTCCATAGTTCTTGTTGAAGGAGGAAGAGTAAAAGACCTCCCTGGTGTTAGGTATCATATTGTGAGAGGTACACTTGATTGTGCTGGAGTGTCTGACAGGAAAAATAGTAGATCTAGGTATGGTACAAAAATGCCTAAAAAATAAGAGGAAAGAATATGCCACGAAGGAAGAAAGTTAAAGAAAGAGATATAGAACCTGATCCCATTTATGGAGACAAAAAAGTAGCAAAATTTATTAATTACATAATGCGTCGGGGTAAAATGTCTGTTGCACAGAAGATTTTCTATACTGCAATGGACATTATAGAGATGAAGACTGGCCAAAAAGGGATTGAAGTATTTAGAAAAGCAATACAAAACGTACAGCCGGTAATGGAGGTGAAATCCAGAAGAATTGGTGGTGCAACTTATCAGGTTCCCGTAGAAGTCCCAGAAAAAAGAAGATTTTTCTTGGCCTCCAAATGGCTGATATCTTTTGCCAAGGCACGTAAGGGAAAACCAATGGCTGAGAAACTAGCTGAGGAATTAATAGCTGCTTCTAAGGGCGAGGGATCTGCTATTAAGAAACGAGATGATACACATAGAATGGCAGAAGCCAATAAAGCATTTGCTCACTTTAGATAATTAAAGTAGAAAGAAAATGAAGGAAGAACAGTTACGTAAAGTACGAAATATAGGAATAATGGCTCATATAGATGCTGGTAAGACGACAACTACCGAGCGAGTACTGTATTATACGGGAAAGATTCATCGAATGGGTGAAGTCCATGACGGTACAGCAACAATGGACTGGATGCAGCAGGAAAAAGAAAGAGGAATAACAATTACTTCTGCTGCCACTACCTGCTATTGGAAGGACCATAGAATAAACATTATTGATACACCTGGGCATGTTGACTTTACAGCGGAGGTTGAAAGGTCACTAAGGGTACTTGATGGTGCTATAGCTGTATTCTGTGCTGTTGGTGGGGTTGAGCCTCAGAGTGAAACTGTATGGCGACAGGCAGATAAATTCATGGTACCCAGAATTGCTTTTGTTAATAAGATGGATCGTGCGGGTGCAGATTTTTTTAATGTATTGGATATGATGAAGGAACGGCTATATACAAATCCAATACCGATTAATATTCCTGATGGTAGTGGAGATAAGTTTTCTGGAACGATAGATTTAATAAGGATGAAGAAAATAGTATATGATGATAGTCTACTAGGTGCTAAATATGAATATACGGACATTCCGGAAGGAATAGTTGAGGTTGCGACCCGGTACAGGCAAAAGTTACTGGAAGCGGTAAGTCTTTTTGATGATCAATTACTTGAAAAATATCTGAATAATGAAGAGATAAATGAAGAGGAAATAATAAAAGCTATTAGAGTTGGTACATTAAAAAATGAGATAGTTCCGGTACTATGTGGTTCAGCATTAAAAAATAAAGGGATTCAGCAACTTCTTGATGCCATAGTATTTTTTTTACCATCGCCGTTAGATCTACCACCAGTAGAGGGTGTAAATCCTAGAGGAACAAGAATAGAAAGAAAACCCTCTGATAGTGAACCTTTTGCAGGTTTAATTTTTAAGGTTCAATCAGATCCCCATGCAGGAAGGCTCTGTTATATCAGAGTATACTCAGGGAATATAAAAAAAGGTGATCGAGTATATAATTCATTACTGGATAAGAAGGAGAGAATACTTAGGATAATGTTAATGCATGCCAATAAAAGGCAGGACGTAGATACGCTCTCAACAGGTGAAATAGGTGCAGTAATAGGTCCAAAGTTCAGTTTTACAGGCCATACCTTATGCGATTCTAAAAATCCGATAATATTAGAGTCGTTGCAATTCCCGGAGCCTGTAATTTCCATTGCTATAGAACCAAAATCGCCATCGGAATCCAAATTGCTTGAGGAGAGCATTGCAAGGTTAATTGATGAAGATCCGACATATAAAGTATCCAGAGACGAAGAATCGGGTCAAACGGTTGTGTCTGGTATGGGAGAATTACATCTGGAGATTTTTGTAGATAGGTTGAAAAGAGAATTCGGTATATCTGTTCACGTCGGTAGACCACAGGTTTCTTACAGGGAAACCGTATCGAAAGAAGCAGTTGGAAAGGGCGTTTTTGATAAAGTTATTTCTGGTAAGAATTATTTAGCAAAGGTGAAAGTTAAAGTCAGTCAGAATAAGGAGAATGAAAATAATATATTCTTGATAAGTTTTGATAAAGCAACTATTCCAAATGAGATAGTGAACTCAGTAGAAAAAGGTATAAGGGAAAGATTGTCAAGCGGCTGTTTAGCAGGTTATCCAGTAAATAAAATCATAGTGGATGTTATTGATGTTGAATACAGGGAGAACGAGTCAGCCGATTTTGCCTTCGAGGCTGCCGCCAGTTATGCAGTAGAATGTGCGTTGAAGAAAGCAAATCCAGTTCTAATGGAACCTATAATGTATCTTGAGGTAGTAATTCCTGATGAGTATGTTGGAGATGTAATAAACGACCTAAATATGCGGAAGGCACATATTTTAAATATTAATAAAAGGAAAGAATTAAACGTTATAGATTCTTATGTTCCACTGAGGAATGTTTTCGGATACGCAACAGATATTAGATCTATAGCTCAAGGTAGAGCAAGTTTTACACTAAAATTTTCACATTATGAAGTATGCAGTGAAGAGGTTCAGAAAAGTATTTTAAGCGAAAAGATAGGGTATGTATCGGAATTAGCGTAAAGAAGGAGAGGAGCGATGTCGAAGGAGCAATTTAAGAGGACGAAGCCGCACG
>JACDNV010000020.1 GCA_017656425.1 Candidatus Neomarinimicrobiota bacterium
TGGGGGTACCTTTCTTATTTTTATTCAAAATTTCAACAGAAAATTTAACAGACCCTAAGATGGAACTATGTGTAGTTTATTGTGCAGAGTAAACATTCACATTGTCACACACTAAACCGCGAAAGTAATACGAAATAAATCTGCCATCAACACTTTTATCTAATGTTATGTTAAATAATATAACTTATTGGTGTTAAGCTGCAACGTTCGAAAATACGTCTCTTGCTGGGGCTATGAGCTTGCCGACACCACAAACTAGATAACACCAAATTAAGTGTTATTATTCCTTTTCTTTTGAAGATGACTCAATGTCATCAGATTCAATAAATTGATTACGTTTTGGATCATAGCCATGGGAAATAAGCTCAGGCGGTGGTGCCTGAACTGACGGGTTTGGTCTAGGTTCAAGATTATCAGAATTCTCAGACTTATTGGAGTCAAAGTTGGCGTTTGATCCATTAGAATTAGAATCTCGCTCTGCAATCATAATAATATCCTCCTATGTTGTTAGGATTAATAAGAGCCAAACCAATATAGAAGTATTGATAAGGCTAAGAGTAGTACCGAACATATCAGATTGTAAATCAGGAATTTATAGCCATGTCCAAGTAGTATGCACTTTTTATTTGTAATAGCAAGGTTCTTGCGATAGATGTCTTTAATCTGCCGAGCGAGAGCATAATAAATATCAAGGTGGGAATTATTATCAAAAAATTGGATCATTTTATCATCAATACGGATATGATAGAGTGATGTTGTTTTGAGCACACCAAGAAGGTATCTCCAGCTTATGATAGTGAATATTATTACAGCTACAGTTAGTATTATAATAAAGTATTCTAGGCAGCCTTCTGGCGGAATAGCCACCTTAACAACCCAGTTAACAAGGACTGGGCTAAATGAAATCAGTATGGTTAGGGCAGCAAACATCCGTGTCGCTTTTTGTTCTATTTGATTGAATCTGGCCATCTCACCGTTCAATGCATCTTTGGTTAAATCAAAGAGGTGTCGATACTTAGTTAACTGATCTAATAGTTTGTCGCGTTCTATCAACTCGTTCTTGGACATAGTATGTTCACCAATTGATTATGATAATACCTAACGATCAAGCTCACCGTAGTATTAGATTTGTAATGTTAAATCCTTTGCCTTCTGTTTCTTGACCCCGATCCAATTTAATAACAGATACCTTACCAAAACTTTCAAATACTAATTATACTATATAATAAATAAAATTAGCAAAAATCAAGAACTTTTTTGAAAAATTTGTACAATTTATTCACTGGAATTATTTTCACCACCTTCTTCAATCTCTGTGATTTCTTTTTTTGTGAATAAATAAGTTTTTAAAGCATTATCCCAGCCAGGCATATTTCTTCTTAGCCATTCAAGAAGCATTGCAGCATGTTCCATTTCCTCGTTTTTGTTGTGTTCTATAATATCTTTCAAACTACTATCAGTTGCTGTAACCGATCTTTGATGATACCAGTCTATCGCTTCTATCTCCTCCTTCAGACTATTTAATGCTCTACTAAAATCCCTATCCTCAGGTTTTAATTCTTCTAATGGTTCATGGTAACTCATATTTCTCCCCTTTCTTAAAATTTTTATTTGGTTAGATACTTTGCTATAATTGTTTTTAAACCATGATTCTCAAAGTAAACATTTATTCTTGCATTATCTCCGTAACCTTCAATCTTAACCACCTCACCAACCCCGAATATTCTGTGATTTATCCTATCTCCTACTTCCAACTCACCACTTTTTTTAGACTTTCTTTCTTTACGCAGGTTACTTTTTTTTCTTTTAAGTGTAGTGGATGTTCTTGAACCACTATCAATGGCAAGAGTATCCTCCGGCAACTCACTCAAGAAAATTGAAGGCTTTGACTGTGTTGGCATTCCAAGATAATTGGTAAAATTTGTTGTAGATAAGTATACCATTTCTTTTGCTCTTGTGAGTCCAACATAAAACAGCCTCCTTTCCTCTTCAAGATTTCTAATTTCACCATTTCTCTCAAGGGGAAACAACTTATCATTTAATCCGCAAATAAAAACTACAGGGAATTCAAGTCCTTTTGCACTATGCAGGGTCATCAGTGATACAGCATTTTTTGTATCCTCCCATGTATCAATATCACTTATCAAAGAAACGTTTTCTAAGTAAGACTCGATTGTTGGGTTTTCATTTTTTCTGCAAAATTCCGAAATATCGTTAAGCAAACCTTCTATATTATAAAGTCTATCGATGGAATCTTCATCGCCAATTCTCTTATAATAACCTCTAACACCAAGATCATCCACAAGCACTCGCGACCATTCTTCAAAAGAAAGCTTAGACAGAAGTTTTCGAAATTTATTTATGAAATCGTAGAAACTCTGCAGTGCATTACGTTGTCTTTTATCAAGCTGTATAAAATCAAGGTGTGATAAAGCTTCGTATATAGTTATATTTTTTGCTTTGGCAAAATCTTCAATTAGATTCAGAGTGACTTTGCCTATACCTCTTGGTGGAAAATTTATAATTCTTTTCAGGCTGATATCATCCTTAGGATTAAGAAATACTCTGAAATATGATATCATATCCTTGATTTCCTTTCTTTCATAAAACCTAACTCCGCCGATAATAGTATACATGATATTGTTTCTGCGAAATACCTCTTCTATAACTCTGCTTTGTATATTTATTCTATATAAAACAGCAAAATCTCTAAAAGTTCTTTTTTTTGTTAAAATTTCTTTTTCAATAAAATGAGCTATTCTCTGTGCTTCATCATACTCATCTTGAGCTTCAATAAGGACAATCGGTTCTCCATCACTATTATTGGACCAGAGAGTTTTATCTGCTCTGTTTTCATTATTTTTAATAACTTCAGCTGCTGCTTTCAATATCTTTTTTGTAGAACGATAATTCTCTTCAAGTTTAAATACCTGACAATCAGGGAAAAACTCATTAAATCTTAATATATTTTCTATTTCGGCACCTCTCCAGCTGTAAATACTCTGATCATCATCTCCTACTACGCATATATTTCTATGCTTTCTTGCCAGAGCCTCTACAAGATAAAATTGAGGCTTATTGGTATCTTGATATTCATCTACAAGTATATATTGAAAAAGTATTCTATACTTTTCTAAGATTTCAGGAAATCTTTCAAAAAGTTTCAGAGGATATAGCAATAGGTCATCAAAATCTAGAGCATTTGCTTTGACTAAAGCTTCCTGATATCTTTCATAGACTTTTTTAACAATTTGGTCAAATTTATTCCCGACCCTTGGTTCGAATTCTTCCGGATAAATCATCTTGTTTTTCAAAAATGAAATTCTTTTATGAATATTTTTAACATCAAATCCTCCAAGAATTATATCATTTTTTTCAATTTCCGATTTAATAAGTTCAAGCTGATCAGCTGTATCATAAATTGTAAAGTTACTATCAATTCCTAGGTATTTAATTTCATGTCGCAAAATTTTTGCAAAAATTGAATGAAATGTACCAACCCAGGGCATTAAAATTTTTTTATTAAAGAATTTTTCTATCCTCGTTTTTAGCTCGTTAGCCGCTTTATTAGTAAATGTAACGGCAAGTATATTCTGTGGTTTTGATATATTATTTTCTATCAAGTAAGCAATTTTATGAATAAGTACCTTTGTTTTTCCACTTCCCGCACCAGCAAAGATTAATTCAGGACCTCCAGTGTACTGTACGGCTTTTCTTTGTTCAGGGTTTAATCCAATTAGTGACCTCAATTCTTTATCCCATTCATCAACCTTAAATAATACTTCCTTATTTTTTGTAATTTATTTTTTGCTTTAAGAAATTTTTTATAGTCGTGGGTAAACGTATGAGTTCCATCTCCATTATGTACCATATAGAGGTATTTTGTATTCGCAGGGTTTAATACAGCCAAAATAGACTTTAACCCAGGATTATTCACTGGTCCTGGCGGAAGTCCCTTATACTTATAGGTATTGTATGGAGAATCGATTTCTAAATCTTTTGAATAAATTCGCCTTGGACCATCGGGAATAATATACTGAATAGTTGGATCAGCCTCCAATCTCATCCTTTTTTTTAATCGGTTTATATATAAAGAAGCTACAATTGGTCTTTCAAAATCGTATTTACATTCACCTTCAACAATTGAGGCTAATGTTAATACTTTATTTAAATCCCATTCTGAATTGTTAATGACTTCTCTTATAGAATCATTTATAACTTGGAAAAATCTGCTAATCATTGTATGTATAACCTCACCTGCAGAGACTCCATAACTGAAAACATAAGTATCAGGAAATAGGTATCCTTCTAATGTAGGACTCATTATATTGTATAATTTTAATATAGAATCATTTTTAGTCAACGCGATAAATTCTTCTTTTTTAATACCCAATCTAACTTCTAATACCTCAGCGATTTGCTTTATTGTATAACCTTCCGGAATGGTTACCTTAACCTGAGCTACGGCATCCCTTGAGAGTATGTTTATCAATGTAAATAGATTGTTTGCATTGTTTATATAAAATCGACCAGCTTTCAAAGATTTAGATTTTAATAGCAATTTGGTAGCAAGTATGAAGGAATACTGATCGCGTATTATTCCTTTGTTATATAAATGTTCTGCAATTTGACTAGCATTTAGCCCCTTTGGGATATATACAGACTCTGTATTATTAATAGGATATGTAAGAATAACAAGATATATAAAGAAAATAAGAAATAACAAAATTATAAAAGTGGCTTTTAGCTGTGATTCCTTAAGTGAGGCTAACAATTTTTTCATACTGAAATTTATACTTTAAATGGAATAGGAACAAACGTAAGAATAAAAATTATTAGTGCAATTACACCTATTATTTTTTCTTTATTTGTTAACGGTCTATGGTAATCAAATACTGGAGGATGTCGCATCCTAATTAAAAAGAAAACAAGCGCAGCCCACACCAGCCAGTTTAATGAAAAAAATCCAAGAAGAATAAGCAATGCAAATGCTACCCATTGTATTTTGTTATATTGATTTACAAAAATTGCGTAGGTTATATGACCACCATCAAGCTGTCCTATTGGAATTAAATTAAGCATTGTAACTATCATTCCAATCCAGGCAGCAAATGCTATAGGATGAAGCACAATATCTGCATTTTCTTCAAGGCCGGGAAACACTATTCCTATAGCTATCTTCATTATCAATGACTCTCCAAGTTTTAAGCCTGTATTAGGAAGATTATAAACAATATCAGATAGATGTAATCCTATAAATAACAAAGGTAGTGCAACTAAGAATCCTGCAATTGGACCTGCTGCACCAATCTCTATTAATGCCTTTCTATTTTGTATTGGTGATTTTATCCTTATGACTGCCCCAAAAGTCCCTATAAAAGTTGGAGCGGGTATGAAATATGGCAATGTTGCCTCTACTCCATGTTTCTTTGCCATCAAGAAATGACCAATTTCATGTATACCAAGGATTAATAAAAGTGAGAAAGAAAATGGAATTCCTTTATAAATATTGAGTGGATTCTTAAAAGGATTCTCTCCTGCCATCATTGTGCCAGCTAACAGGGTTGTCAAAAGTGTTAAAATAAATAATATAATATTAACTTTTGGAATTCTTACCTTTTCTTTTCTTAAAATAATTTCAAGGACATCCACTGTATCATATTTATATGTTTTTATTGATTCAACATCTTCTTTAAGTTCACAGAGTATATCATCTACATTCGTTCCAGGGTATAATAAGCCTTCTACTATAAGCCTATCACCACGATCATCAATCTTTATTATTTTTATCCAATTTACCAGTTTAACTACTATTTTCTTTTTTCTTTCATCCATATAAAAAATCTCTTGCTTTAAATCAAAATTGAACTTAACGCAATCGATAATTTAAATATTTATTTCATATTATTTCATAAATAGAATTTTACGTCTTGCTATTTTCCCCTCTTGTTCCAGTAGAATAAAATAAACTCCATTTGATACAATCCTGCCATCTTTATCTCTTCCATCCCATGATAACAGTAACGTATTTTTATCATTTGTATCAATACCATATATTTTTACAAGTTGCCCAAGTATATTATAAATTTTTAATTCCGCCCTCTTATAAGGTGTTATTTCAACTGGTATATAGACTCTCTGCTGTCTTCCAAAAATAAAGGGATTACTAAATGGTGCCTTTATAGCTAATTTTATTTCTCTTGATTTTTTTGTTCCCTCGAACTTAAAATTTACCAATTCTGTATCAACTCCATTAAAAAATTTAACGTACATATCTTCTCTATCAGCAAGTTCAAGGTTTATATAAGCATTTATTTTTATAGTATCTTCAATGCCTATAACACCGTTCTCTGGAAAAATGCCTATCGGATTGTTACCGTTGTCGAACTCAAAATATGCTTTATTAATACCTATATTAATTAAAGAAAATTTTAAAACTGGTAATGTATCGTTAAAAATATTTTTAAAGGGTAATATAGCTGCCTGAGGTTTTTCTTTGTTTCTTTGAAGTATACTGAAAAATATTTTTCCATCTCCCCCATTAGAGCTTATATTAACTGTTAAGTTGTGTAACCCGGGTTTAAGTTTTCCACGATCAATATAAACAGTTATATCTTCAGAAACAGTAACAGCTCCAGTATCAGTGTCAAAAATCAGATATTCAGGATATTCAGGAATACTCCACAAAAGTGTACCGGTACCCGCGTTTAAAATTGAAATTGTGTATTTGTCTTTCTCATTATCCCATATAAAAACAGAATCTGGACGTAAAGCAAGCTTTGGTTGAATTGACAATGGCTTTAAAAATATCGCTCTAATAAGCCAGTTACCTGTCAGTGTAATCTCGTTACCTTCTTTATCCGTAACCTTGAAATTTGATAACGGGAAAAATTGGTTCCTTACTCTTATATAGGCTCTACCCTCACCACTTTCTTCATCACTATATCCCAATGAGTTATTATCAGAGCTGATACCAATATAAATTGTTTTGAAAGTATCGGATAGTTCTGATTCATTTATATCTATCCGTGTCCACGAATTCCCGGAAGGAATATAATTATATTTGGTATAGATCAATGTAGAATTCATATCCTTGTAAATTTTAATATTTACAGGATTTTCGTATAAGCTTTTGAATTTTATGGCTTTTAATTTACACCTTGGATCAGGGAGGATAAATTTTTGAACCGATTCAAAGTCCTCCCCTCCTGACGATGTGAGACTAATATACATATCAAGGGAATCTTTATCGTATGAAACCTCATACTCTTCATAAATAAGCTGTCCCAATGAGGTGTAGGAAAAATTAATAGTTGGATAAGGAGAGGTAACAATATTCCTATAAGGAATAAATGTTATCTTTTGATAATCAGTTCCAAATGCTATATCAGAGAAATCGTAGAAAGTTGGGCAGGGTTTTTTAAATTCGATTTCATGTATCCCATTAGATTCTTTTACTATAGCGAGATTTATATTCTCAATGTTTTTATATTCTAATTCGAAATCAATATTTCTACCGGAGCTAAACTGAATATACTCAGCAGCCGCTAAATTTAAATTATCTGAAATTGGTTCTGTATTAAACGATGAATGGAAGTGCTTTGAATATAATGGAGGTATTTTATCTCCCATATAGCTGTATATGCCGTTGTTTATCATCTCGTCATTAATCAAATTTGCGATGAACCATCTCTCAAGGATCTGTCTTTTGCTAATTTTATAGTTTAAAGCGCACTCAATACTTTCAAGGGAATTATCCTTACTTTTTTCTATTTTCTTAATTGTTTCAATGCCAAACTGACGATATATATAATAAAAAAATAGCCCAACTTTTGAGTAATCCAGAATACTATTATCAAATTCTGTTAATTTTCTATTGGTATTATTCAAGAACGTTGCAAAGGAGCGTGACGGTAATCCCAGTATTCTGGGTGCCAGCTCTGATAAACCCTCGTTTAACCATGTATCTTCATCTTTATCATAATTATAATGTATTAGATGCTGGAGTTCATGGGCTATTATAGAAAGAGTTCCCTCACTTGCTGGATTCCCGGGATCAGTGTCCACATATATTATCTCACCATAATTGCCCTTATTTTTATTCGACAGATCCAGTGGATCAAAATAGCCAGCTACATATGTTTCTGACTTACCCTCTTCATAATCGTCTCGAACATCTATCAATAAAATAATTATTTTCCCATTATTATCTACATCAGATGGTTTGCCAAAAATATTATATTCACTTGGAATTATACCCACCTCTGGATTTACAGATTCTTCAGGTGTTTTTCTCAATATATATTCTGTAAATAGCAGAATAATATCTTGATTAACATTTCCATTATCAAGTTGATCAGTTTCCACATAGATGTCTACGGTATCATTTTCAAAAATCTTATAGAACTCAACCTCAATATATTCAGCCGGGTCTTTGAAAATGCCATCACGAATAAAAAATGTTGCATCAGCTTGCGGGGATTTATACAATAATTTTTTAACAATGGGTTCTCCCTTTGTGGCACTGACTATTGGAGTACCGCATATACCAGTTTCACTGAAGTCACTATTAATATAAAGTGATTCCCCTGAAATAATTGAGTATGTAAAAATACTTAATATTAGCAAAAGATATATAGTTCTCATTCTTATTCTTTACGTAACGAATGTCTTTCCTCAACTGGATCGCGAGTCATCAGCTCAAGCAAAGCCTTTTTGGGATTTTTTCCCTCAAAAAGTACTCTATAAACTTGTTCTGAAATAGGCATCTCTACTTTATATTTTTCAGCCATCTGTTTTACTGTATGGCATGTTCTTACTCCTTCAGCTACCATGGTCATTCCCTTAAGTATGTCTTTCAATTTTCTTCCCTTTCCAATCTCTTCTCCTACATATCTGTTTCGACTATATTTACTGTTACAAGTTACAATCAAATCACCTATACCACTTAATCCTGCGAAAGTTTCCTCTTTCGCTCCTAATCGGACCCCCATTCTTGTCATTTCAAAAAGACCCCTTGTTACCAAGGCTGCCTTTGAGTTATCACCTAGGGAAAGACCATCGCAAATACCAGCGGCAATAGCTATTACATTCTTAATAGCACCCCCAATCTCTACTCCTATGATATCTGAAGATCTGTATATCCTGAAATATTCTGAGATGAATCGCTCTTGTATGAACTTTGCTGTGTCTATATTTTTAGATGCAGAGACAACACATGTGGGAATTTCTCGGGCAACCTCTTCAGCATGACTGGGACCATGGAGTGTTACAATCATGTCTGATGGATGATCCAATACCTGCTCGATTACCTCACTCATTCTTAATAAAGTGTCTTCTTCTATACCCTTAGATAAGTTAACTATTATTACATTTTTATCAACCTTTCCTTTTATATTCTTTATTGTATCTCTTACAGTATGACTGGGTACTGCAACCACTATGACTTCTGCTTTTTCTACAGCCTTATCGATATTATTCGTTACATGAATTCGTAATGGTATTGGAATTCCTTCAAGAAGTGGATTCCTTCTTGTTTTTTTAATGATTGATACATTTTCAGGATAATACTCCCAGAGATGTACGTTATATTTTAATTTATATAGATGAATGGAAAAGGCTGTACCCCAACTCCCAGCACCTAAAACTGCGATATTCATTGAAAATATCCTCTATATTATTTCACCAACTATTAAAGCTTTTTCACCAATAGCTTTGAGGTAACCTAATAATTCATCCATATGGTTTCTATCATATATCAGAATCATTCCAATACCAAGATTAAATACATTCCTCATCTCTTCTTCTGATATCCCACCTACAGATTGAATCAGTTTAAAAATGGTGGGCCATTCCCATTCATCCCATTTTACTTTCAGCTCCCGACCTTCAGGTATTATTCTTTTAGTATTCCCCAAAATACCTCCGCCAGTAATATGACTTATTCCGTGTAGACTGGGTCTCTTTAAAATTTCTTTTAATACTTTATAATACGATCGATGGATTTTTAATAGTTCTTCGCCGAGAGTAGACCCAAGTTCATCAATATACTGGTTTAATTTAAATTTTTTTAATAAAACTTTTCTTGCCAGAGTGTAACCATTTGTATGCAGCCCATTTGACGGTAGTCCAACCAGTATATCTCCTCTTTTGACTTTATTTATTATTATGTCACTTTTCTCTACAATACCAACAATAGTTCCAACAATGTCAAATTTTCCGTAATCATATACATCTGGCATCTCTGCCATTTCGCCGCCGATCAGCGAACATTCATTCTCTCTACACGCTTCAGCCATTCCCGATATTATAGATTCAATGTTTTCTGATTTTAATTTTCCAATCCCAATATAATCCAAGAAGAACAAGGGTTCTGCCCCGGATGTCAGTATATCATTAACACAATGATTCACAATATCCTTTCCAATACTATCAAATTTCCCCATTTCACAAGCTACCAATACTTTTGTTCCTACACCATCGGTACTCGAAACCAGAACGGGTTCGCTGTATTTATTTAAATCAATCTTATAGAATCCCCCAAATAATCCTATATTGGATAAAACATTTTCGTTAAATGTACTCTTTACAATATTTTTTATCTTTTGAACTGCCCTATTTCCTTCTTCAATGTCTACGCCAGATTCCTTATACGATTTCATAAAAACTAACTACTATTCTCTGTATATTTCATCAATTATATTTTTATATTTCTCTTCAACAATTTTTCTTCTTATTTTCAATGATGGTGTTAACTCTCCTTCTTCAATTGTAAACTCCTTTGATAGTAACCTAAATTTCTTTACTTTTTCAAACTGTGCAAAACCTTCCATGGATTCCTCTATTACTCTTTCATAAAGTTCCTGAACCTCTTTTAAATTTATCAAATCTTCTCTTGATTTCCACGCTAATCCTTTTTCTTCAGCCCATCTTTCAAGATTTACAAATTCTGGAACAATCAAAGCAGATACAAATCTTCTTTTATCACCTATTATAAGAACCTGTTCAATCCATTTAGATGAAGCAAGGGCGTTCTCCATTGGTTGAGGGGCAACATTTTTACCTCCCGAGGTCACAATTATATTCTTCTTTCTGTCTGTAATAATTAGATATCCAAATTTATCTAAAATACCGATGTCACCGGTGCGTAGCCACCCTTCTTCATCAATTACTTCTCTTGTGGCTTCTTCGTTTTTATAGTAACCCAGCATTACATTTTTTCCCCTTACCAGTATCTCGCCATCTTCAGCAATTTTTACTTCAACATTTGGTAAAGGAGGTCCAACAGTTCCAATTCTATTTTGCTCTAAAGGGTTCACAGAGACGACAGGTGAGGTTTCTGTAAGACCATAACCTTCAAGAATTTTTATATTAGCAGCGTTAAAAAATTCTCCTATTTCCTTCGGCATAGGTGCTCCGCCAGATACTGCAAACCTTAATCTACCGCCTACTCTCTCTTTTAATTTTGAAAGTACGATCTTTTTCAGAATAGAATAAGAGATAGTTGTAAAAATATCGGGGTTCTTGCCTTCTGCCTTTTTCTTACAAACTTTTTTACCTTTTGAAATTGATGTCCAAAATAGCTTTTGCTTTATTTTTGAAAATTTAGATACATTCTCTATAACCCGTGCATAAACCTTTTCAAAAAGTCTTGGCACGGTAGTCATCACTGTTGGCCTCGCTTCCAGTAGATTTTCCGCAACTTTTTCTATAGATTCCGCATAGAAAACCTCCGCTCCGATTGAAAAAGTTAAGTAATGACCGGCCATGCGCTCAAAACTATGACTTAAGGGAAGAAAAGATAAAAATACATCTTTGTGATCAACCTCAAGGACATGTAAACTACCATAAATATTTGATGTAAGATTTTCGTGAGTTAGCATAACACCTTTTGGTTCACCTGTAGTACCCGAAGTATAAATCAAAGTGAGTAGATCGTCTTTTGCTGTATTCGTTATAAATTTCTCAAAAAAACCGGGATGTTCTTTAATATATTCATCTCCCAATTTCATCAGACAATCGAGAGATATAAATTTTTCATTATCTATATAAGTATTATCCATTACTATGACTTTTTCGATTTTAGGTAAATCATCGATAATAGAGACTACCTTTTCCGATTGTTCTCTATCACCGGCAAAGATGAATCTTGATTCAGAATGTTGAATTATCCACTTTGCTTGCTTAGCTGTAAGGGTAGGATAAATTGTAACTGTTGCTCCGCCACTAATAATAATTCCATAATCACACATTGCCCAGTATGGACTATTTTGCGCAATAATACCTACTTTATCTCCTTTATCAAGTCCGATTTTCCTCAGTCCCCCAGAAATCTTTTCTACAGTTGATCTTACTTCTCCAAATGTCAGGCTCTTTATTATACCATTTTCTTTGAAACGATAAGCGACTTTATCCCGGAATTTTTTTGTAGAAGTATCAAACATTTCAGCTATTGTATTATGAAAGACGAGATTTCTACTCATTAATCACCTATTAGTTTTTTCTTGATTTTAAAGAATAAATATTTAAAAATATACCGCTATTTGCCGAGGTGGTGGAATTGGTAGACGCAGCGGACTCAAAATCCGCCGAGCTTATGCTCGTGAGGGTTCGAATCCCTCCCTCGGCACTTAATTTAAATAAAGCACTAGCCCCAAACTTGATTTGCCTTATCAAAGATTTGTTAACTTCCTCTGATATTTTTTAATACTTGAAGTGCCTTTTGCCTTTCTTCTTTAGCTACCGGATAATTCTTTATAACTTTTTCAAGCTGTTCTACAGCTTTCTTTTTATTCCCCATTTTTAAATAACAGAGACCCATTCTATACCTAGCATATGCGGACTTATTTCCATCGCCAAGATTAAAAACTTTAGAATACGCATCTAATGCATTATTGTATTCTCCCATGAAATAGTATGCTTCTCCAATCCACCATTGAGCATTATCCGCTAAATTATGTTGTGGATTATACTTAACAATATTATAAAATGTACTTATCGCATCTCGATAATTTTTACTCTCAATCAAAGAAATACCCTTTTTGTAAAGTCCTTCTATATTTTGTATTGATGAAGGTTTTGGTCTTATCTCTGTCACCTTTATCTCTTTAACAGGAATTCTCTTATTCTCACTCAACTCTGCATATAACTTTCCAAGTGTTGCCTTATCATACGTTAATTCTACCGATACCCTTCTATTTAGAAAATCCTTAGCTTTATCTTTAGAGGTAACCATAGGATTATCATTACCGACAGAAATTATCTCGATCCTGTTCGACATTACTTCCTTTTCATTATCATCAAACATTTCAAGTATCAATTTCCCGATTGTCTTCGCTCTTTCAAATCCCAGTTTCCTATTTTTTAACTCTACACCTGAGTTTCCAGTATGCCCAAATAACCTAACCTTAACATCTTTATCAGTCCTTAGCGCTTTTACAATTTTAGCAATCGTCATAATATAGTTACTATTAAATGTCATACTCGGCATTTTATATTCACCCTGTTCGAAATAAATATCTTCAAATGTAGTGCTCAATAAAGCTAAAGTCATCTCATTTATCTTACTATGGTGTATTATCCCCTTTTTTTCATCATCAGTTACCACAGCAGATTCTTTTTTTTCTTTTACAATAGGTTTTTGAACAGTTGAAAGTTTAGTAGCGATTGTGTCTTTTTTTACAATTTCAGCTTTGACTTTTTGTTCAAAGGGTTTGGCAGTTATTGTATCTTCTTTTATCTTTTCAACTGGTTTTTTAGACTCAATTTCAAAGGTCTGTACCTTTTTTTGCTCAGTGACTGTAACTGGTTGTGTAACTATCTTTGGCTCAACCTTTTTTATTGTATCTGGTTTTAATAGACTTTCCTCGGTTACCGATTCTCTTTCTATTGATTTCTTACCACTCCCACAATTGACAATTAATGTAATGGCAATAAAAAAAATAAAAGGAAGTTTTTTCTTCATAATCCCCTCACTTTAAAAAAATAAACACCCGACAATATCTAATATCTTGTCGGATGTTTTTATAATAATAATCATGTTTTTGATAAAAATCTAACTACTTTTTCTTTGGGAAAACTTTTTTTTCAACAGTTTTTAGCCTTTCATCAAGATCTTTTAAATTTCTTTTCAATCTAATAGTTGCAGTTTGTAGATCAGTGGTGGATCTTGTCATTTGCCTCTGGAAGCTAGCTAAACGCTCATCAACTGCATCAATACTATTTTTAAGATTTTGAAGTTGATTGTTAGTTTCAATTTTAAAATCACTGAGTAGTAAACCTACAGAGTCAATACGAGATATTAGTTTCGCCTCTTTTTCATATAACATCAACTTGAGGTCCTTTAGGTCTCTCTGAAACTGCTGTATGTGTTTGCCACGCCCTATAAATTGTAATTCAAGATCTTTTAACCGAAATGAAAAATCATCATATTGAGAAGTTATAAGAGAATCTTGCCTGTTCAGATAATCCATTTTGTTATTGAGTTTGCCTACAAGAAACGAAAAATAGATTGCCACTATAACCAATATTACAATTACGATAGTTTTGATAATCTCTTTCATCAACCTACTCCTAATTTTTACTGTTTTCAACTCTCATTTCATATTAATCCAAGCTAATCACTAAACATAAATCAAATAAATTCAAATTGTGTTCAATTTAATTATTAAACCTAAAAAATACAAAGTCAATTTTAAATCACCACTTCTCTCTTTTAAAATCCTCCCACCGGTCTATTTCCCTAATTATCATTCTACATACACTACGAACTCTTGGATTCAGTTTAATTTCAACTACATCCGTATCTTTCGTTAATTTTTCTAATACATATCTAAATTCTTCAAGTTCTTCTTTGTCCATTTCAATACTTAATCTCGTTAACATAATACTCCCTCAGTTCTTAAAATATTTAATATATAACATCAATTTTTTCACCACATTCGGGACATAAACCCCCTTTAATTTTATTTCTTATTACATCAAAGTAACTGCGCTCTATTAATAATTCTCCGCAATTTGGACAATAGGTATTACCTTCAGCAGTAGTTAATACATTACCCTCATATACATACTTAACACCCATTTTTAATGCAATATCTCTTGCCCTATCAAGGTTATCTTTTGATGTTCTTGGTCTGTTTGTCATTTTATAGGTTGGATGGAAAGCAGAAAAATGAAGTGGAATATAGTCTCCAAGGTTATCTAGTATCCAGCTAACAAGTCCTGCAATATTATCATCACTATCATTTAATCCAGGGATTATTAAATTGGTTATTTCTATCCATACTCCCATATCCTTAAGCGATTTTAAGGTATATAGAACCGGTTCTAATTCTCCTTTAACATATTTTCGATAGAATTCAGTGTCTATTGATTTCAGATCAACATTTGCTGCATCTATAAATTTATAGAGCTCTCTGATGGCTTCATGACTTATGTATCCGTTTGTAACCATTACATTTTTTAGCCCCCTACTCCTTGCTAAATTTGATATATCAATCACATATTCAGCAAATACCGTTGGTTCATTATATGTATACGCGATTCCTATTGAATCATATCGCAATGCTGCCTGTATTATCTCTTCTGGTTCTATAAACGTACCTAAATTAAACTCGTTGTATTTGCCCCTTGAAATATCATAGTTCTGACAAAATAGGCATCCCAGATTACATCCATATGTTCCAATTGAAAGAATACGGGTACCAGGATAGAAATGATACAACGGTTTCTTTTCAATTGGATCCATATTTAGTGCTATTGGATGACCATATGGGAGTGAATATAGTTTGCCACCTATATTTTTTCTTACGTTGCAATATCCGACCTTTCCATCACTGATAACACAGTAGCGAGGGCATAGTGTACATTCTACACTGTTATCTTTTTCTCTTTTATAAAACCTTGATTCAAAAAGATTATTTTTCATTATAGTAAAAATCCTTTTTGTAACATTTTCTTTGTAATTACTGATTATACATGAAAATACAGATACAGACTTTCATCACCTTCGTTTACAAACTGGTGAAACTCATACTGCTCTATGAAAATCACCATTCTATTACAGATTGAAATCATCTCTTTCACTATTTTCGATGCTCCTCTAAATATTACCACTTCATGCTCAAAAAACTGACAAACTTTTGCTTTTTAACCTTTTTAATTCAATTATCATCAAAGACAAATTCTTTAACTTTAACTAACTGTTTAATGACCATTAAGATAATTCCGAAATTCCGATTTCTTCATAAAACTCATCAATAATATAAAAAATATCTGCAATAATAGAATTTAAAATAAACCAACCTTTAACATTTATTTTAAAATTTTCTCCATCTAATATAATGTACTTCCTGTATTTAGAGCTTACATCATGGATAATTTTATCTATTATATCTTCTCTATTCTTAACTATTTCTTTTAAAGAGGACAATTTTAAACCATCCTTTAATCTCAGCTTTAACATCACCATCTCTTTTATTTTATCTTTTTCACCAATGCAATATTCATTTTCTATCGGAAGCCTATTTTTATCAATCATTTTCATATATTTTCTAATATCAGTCAGATTGCTCCACCTACGATTTTTAAAGAATGAATGGGCAGACGGACCAAAACCTATATAATACCCCCTGTTCCAGTAATTTAAATTATGCAGGCATTGATATCCAGGCTTTGAAAAGTTTGATATTTCATAATGCTCATAACCGTTCTCTGTCAGAATATTGTGGGCATATTCATACATTTTAAATTCAATCTCTTCACTAACATGTTTAATAATGCCCGTTTTACTCATTCTCATTAATTCCGTATTTTCTTCATAAATTAAGTTATATAATGAAATATGCTCGGGCTTTATTATAAGGATTTCTTTAATATCCCGCTTAAAATCTTCAAGACTTTGACCTGAAATACCAAAAATCAAATCAACGTTTATATTCCCAAATCCCAAATCTCTTGCTTTATTCAGTGCTATTATGTTATCTCTTGATCTATTGCGCCTTTTTAAAAACTTAAGGAGTTCATCATTAAAAGACTGGAAACCGAAGCTAAGCCTATTAATTCCAAATTCTCTATATTTTCTTAATAATTCAGAATCAATATCTACAGGATTCAATTCAATACTTATCTCAGAATTTACATTAAGCCCAAATTCGTTATATAAAACATGAAATATTTGTTCTAATTCACTAAGTGTCAATAAATTTGGACTACCACCACCGATATATAAAGTAATCGTTTTAGAGAAATTAGAAATATATCTTCTAAATAAACTAAACTCTCTTATTAGATATTTTGTATACTTCGATCTAATTGCTTCAAATTTATTAATCGGGACGGAGTAAAAATCACAGTATATACATTTGGAGACACAAAAGGGAAAATGGATATATATCCCCACTGTATTATTGTCATGAAATAATTTTACCAATTCTTGTCCAGCGGAATTTCTTTAAAAGTTTAAAGAAAGGAATATTTTTATCCCAGGAGAAGTAAACCAGTAGTGCCTTTCCTGTTATAAGTTCATATGGTACAAATCCCCAGTATCTACTATCGTAACTATTGTCTCTGTTGTCACCAATCATAAAATAGTGATCCTGCTCCACTACATAGTAATCCTGATACTTGCCATCAATATACATTTTGCCGTTTCTTAATTCAAATTTATGATGAGCTAGTTCAACAACATTTCTGATAATATCTGTGTTGTGTATACCAAACCAAAGCGTATCACCTTTAGCTGGAACGTATACTGGCCCATAGTTATCCTTGTTACCAGCTCCTTTGGGGAAAATACCTGGTTCATTCCACCCTTTTGGATAAATAAAATTAGATATAAACTTAGCATTCGGTGCATTTTTAAATCTTTTGCCATCAACATAAATGACTTTATCTCTTATTTCAATTGTCTGTCCAGGTCCAGCCACACATCTTTTTACATAATTGTAGTAGGTATCCTTTGGAAACTTAAATATTACAACATCATTCTGTTTTGGTTTCCGAAATTTAGGTAGTCTTATCCATGGTATACCAAATCCAATTCGTGTCCAGGGAATACCAATCCATCTTGGAGTACAGGGACCATAGATGAACTTATTTCCAAGTAAAAAATCACCAACCAGGATTGTATTTTCCATAGAACCAGTTGGTACCTGATAAGCTTCAATTACAGTTGCTTTGAGACCAACAGCAATAAGAATTATTATTATCCAGGATTTTATTTCCTGTTTTATCTTTTCTTTTCTGCTTAGTTTATCTTTTCTTTTTGCTTTCTTTGCTGTCTCTTCTTTTTTATCCTTTTTGCCCATTTTCTCCACCTTTATCAAATGGCAAAATTTATCCTTATTATATTTTTTTTGCTATCAAAAGTTTTAAACTTGGGGTAAAAATTCCTAATATATTATATCAAACCAAATATTAATTAAACAAATACATAATCATTTATAATCTGTTTATTAGCTGTTAATTCGAATTATTTTAATGAAGTAGCAATATTACCAGCATTTTTCAAAAATTTTACGAAAATGGAAACCATATATTGCAAATGTTACTGCTAATACAATATGACGTGGACGTTTAAAAATAGTCCAGAAAAGTAGCTTCCAGTAATGAATTCTTTCTTTTCCTATTAATCCTAATCGCACAATAGACTTTATAAAAGCTTCTAAATGCCGAATATCAAAGTGGAATAATCTATTATTCTTAGGCTCATAATCTTTCAAAAATTCTATAACACGCCTATAATAAAATTTTGGGATATAGATAGATTTAAGTAGTCTTCTATAACCAGCAATAAGTGTATCGAATTGTAATTTAGGGATGAAATTTATAGAAAAGTCAGTGTTATCACCAGTGGGATTGTTCAACAATCTGTTTTCTCCTTTAAGTTTTCGATAAAGTTTAGTACCACGGGGAGCATTTAACAACCCAACCATTGCAACCACAATTTTACTGTTTCGAATAAACTCAATCTGTTTTTCAAAAATTGAAGGCGGATCACTATCAAAACCAACAATAAATCCACCTTCCACCTGTAAACCCTGATTCTGTATTTTTTTTACGCAAGAAACCAGATCACGATTTTTATTTTGATATTTGGTACATTCATCCAGACTTGCTTCATTGGGTGATTCAATACCAACAAAAACAGTGGTAAATCCAGCAAGAACCATCTCCTGTATAAGTTTTTCATCATCAGAAAGATTTATTGAAGCCTGAGTTGTGAATGTAAATGGGTATTTCCTATATTTCATCCAATCAGCAATAGCAGGTAAAATCTCATTCTTTAGTTTTCTTTTGTTTCCTATGAAATTGTCATCAACAAAAAATACTCCCCCTCTCCATCCATTTATATACAAACTATCTAATTCCAGCAATATTTGATCAGTATTTTTAGTGCGAGGAATATGTCCATAAAGAAAGGTGATATCACAAAAGTCACAATTAAAAGGACACCCTCTGGAATATTGAATATTCATCGAGGCATATTTTTTCATATTGATGAGCTCCCAGCTAGGTATAGGTGTTTTCTCCATATCTGCCCATTGTTGAAAAGCAGTATAAATATGTTTAGGTTTTCCTTTTTTTAAATCTCCAAGAAATAAAGGTAATGTAATCTCTGCCTCATTAAGTACAAGATGGTCGATATGATCAAATTTATCATAATTACTCGTAAAAAGTGGTCCCCCGGCAACAATTTTAGTATTTAATTCTTTACACTTTTTAACAACTTCTTTTACAGACTCTTTTTGAATTTCCATAGCACTTATAAAAGCATAATCAGCCCAAATAAGGTCTTTATCTTTCAGGGCACTTGTATTCATATCCACTAATTTTTTATTCCAGTCTTCAGGAAGCAGAGAGGCAACAGTCAGTAACCCGAGTGGCGGATATGCAGACTTTTTAGAAATGAATTTTAATGCATATTTAAAACTCCAAAAGGTTTCTGGTAATTTGGGATAAATTAAAATTACATTCATTATGAGACTCCTTCACTTCACAATATAGAGATTTTTTATTTTTAATCCTAAAATAAATATTTCTCAATATAAAAAATTTTTTAATACACTTGCTTTTTACTCTAAGAATATATCTCCCTTTAACCTTATATCCTCTGAAGAACTACCAATCATTATTTCCCATTTCCCTTTAAAAATTTCTAATCTATTTGTTCTTGTATTATAAAAAGACAATTCATCTGCGGGAATAGAAAATTCTATTATCTCGCTTTTACCAGGCAATAATGTAATACGTTTAAATCTTTTAAGCTGTTTTTTAGGAACCTTGAATGATGCATCAACTGCCCTGACATAAACCTGAACAACCTCATCTCCTTTTAATTTACCAGTATTCTTAACTTTAAAACTAATTTTAATTTCTTCATCACTTTTTATTTTACTTGAATTAAACTTAAGCCCTTTATACTCAAAAGTCGTATAAGAGAGTCCATGACCAAAGGGAAATAAAACAGGTTTATCAAAATACATGTAAGTTCGTGGATTATTTATTATATCGTAATCCGACATCGGAGGTAATTGATCAGTTGATGCGTAGAAAGTTTGAGGCAACTTACCACTAGGGTTATAATCTCCAAAAAGTACATCAGCTAAGGCTTTTCCACCCATTTCTCCGCCATACCAGGCTCCAACAATAGCTCTTGCCTTTTTCTCTGTTCCCGAAAGAGCAAGAGGACCTCCATTTACCAGTACTACAATTACATTTGGATTTACTTTGCTGACTTCAGTTATTAATCTTCTTTGAACTTTAGGAAGTTCAATTTCCTTTCTATCCAGTTCTTCTCTAGAAATCCCCTGATTAATACCCAGTACCAGTATTACTACATCATTTCTCGATGCTACTTTTTTTGCCTTCTTGAAATCTTTCGTTCCTAAGTCCCATGCCAATCTTGCGGTAGCACCCATTCTATTTTCAAAGTATTCCATTTTTATTTCATATTCTCTTCCAGGTAATAACTTAACATCCACACCAATAGGTCTTTCTCCGTGTTCAGTCCAATCATCAATTAATAGTTTTCCATCCAAATATAGACGGGAACCGTCATCACAACTCGTTCCAATACGATGAATTGTATCTGGTGGAATAATTTTTCCAGTCCATCTGATAGAAAATCTATCCTTTGGTAAACCCTTTATGGGCGACTCCCCACCAGAGTTGAAATTAACCACCGGATCTATTCTGGTTATTACAGGTTCTCCAGACAGATTCATATTATCAAAATATTCTCCTTTCAATCCTCTTTGATTCGTTCCTTCAACTACCGAAAAATATTGTGGCTCTATCGGGTTAAGTAATCCACCACCTATACCACATCCCATATCATATTCCACTTTTATATCATACAACTCTGCTTTTTCCGTTATACCGTCTAATGGACTTACGAGTATGTTCGGAAAACCGCTATAACCACCCAACTGTGCTTCAGCAGCATTGGGTCCAATAACAGCTATGGATTTAATCTTATTTTTGTCCAGTGGTAATATACCGTCATTTTTTAACAGCACAATGGACTTCCTTGCGGCTTCAAGTGCTAAATCTCTATGTTCCTGACAATCCAGCTCTTCTACAGGAATAGATGAATATGGAACATATTCTGGAGGATCAAACTCACCAAGTCTAAATCTTGCTGATAAAACTCTTGCGACTGCCGTGTCAATATCTTTCTCTTCCAGTAAGCCTAATTCAAGAGCTTTGAAAAGATGTTCTCTATACATATTACCGCAGTTTAAGTCACAACCGGCTCTTATACTCCTTGCTACAGCTTCAGCTGGGTTTTCAAAAAGTTTATGTCCATATACCATGTCAGCGATTGCACCACAATCAGATACTACATATCCAATAAATCCCCATGTTTTACGTAATAGGTCCGTCATTAAGAAAAAACTTGCATTACAAGGCGTGTGATTTAATTCATTGTATGCTCCCATTATTGAGTATGCCTTTCCTTCAACTATAGCCGCTTTAAAAGCTGGTAAATAGTATTCAAATAGATTACGCATATCTACATCGGAAGAACCTGTATGTCTTCTAAATTCTTCGTTATTAGCTATAAAGTGTTTGGGTGTTGCTACCGTTTTTAGATAATAGGGATGATCTCCTTGCATACCCTTCACAAAGGCCACAGCCATCCTTGATAAAAGGTAGGGATCTTCGCTGTAGGACTCTTCATTTCGTCCCCACCTTGGATCTCGTGCAATATTTATGGTTGGACTCCAATATGTTAAACCTTTTCCTATCTTTTTATACAAAACACGAGCTTCATCAGAAATAGCTGAGGCTACTCTATAAACAAGGTCAGGGTCCCAGGTAGCACCAAGAGCAATAGACTGAGGAAACGAAGTAGCACCCTCAGCCATCACCCCATGTAATGCCTCATTCCAGTAATTATATTCGGGTATACCAAGCCTTGGAATAGCATCTGCTCTTTGCGATAGCTGGCTTATTTTTTCCTCAATAGTCATCAATTTTATTAAATCATTTAATCTTTCCTTATAAGAATTGGGTTTGAATACGTTTACCACTACACTGCTGGATACTTTTGGCTTTCCTTTAGTGGACAGAGTTAACAAATAGTATCCAGGTCTTGGAAAAATTGCTTTGGTTGTAGGACTTAATGGGTTTTTAAATTTTACATCGGGATTATTTACACATTTCCACTCTACTTTTATATTTTCAGGATTTACCTTACCTTCAAGTTTTACAGATTTAGTTTCTTTCCAGTTAATTATTTTATTGTCTCCAGCATCGACGACTATCATTTTGTCCTTAGAGAATAATAGATTACACTGTAAAAAAACGAAAGTGACCATTGCAAAAATCAAGATGTTTTTTTTCATCTTTCCCTCCAGTTTAATAATTATAAGCTTTTATTTATATTGATTGAGCCATTGTAGTAGAAATTTCATAATCAAAAATAAACTTCTTTGTGAAAATTAACTTTATGACTTCTCATTATCAAATAAATTTTTCATGTTATGGTATTATATTTACTATCACTCTTTTGTATCTGGTAAGCGGAGGATTTCCTTTGTCAGTAACGCGTAAAATGAAATGTGCAGTCTCTCCCTTTTCAACCTTCGGAGCAATGACCCAGACGTGGCAGACATTCTCGGCTGAATTAATTTCAATCGGTTTTTTATATGATCCTGCTTCAGGATAATGAAACCACAAAAAACTTAAGTTATCTCCATCAGGATCATATGAACCACCGGCATCCAATGTAAAACCTTTTCCTGATTTTACAGTAAGTTCTTCGGGATGACTTAAAACAGGTACAGGTGGATGATTAGCTTCTTTATAACTTTTTATACACCAATCCATACGTGCGGCAAAATCATTCTGAAAATCATCTCTCCACCGCCACAACGTTACTTTATTGTCTTTGAATGTGATAGTATCTCTTCGAACAGTTCTTCCATATTCGTTAAATATATATGGTGTATAAGTATCGATAGCATCTGTCCATATTTTTCTTGTCTCAGGTTCAATAGGAACGCCTGAATTTCCTTCCTTTATGTTTTTAAAATCTGGGATATACAATTCATAACGACCTCCCCAGCCTCCCCAATCAGGATGCTCAGGTTCGTTCAGTCCATTGGGTATTAATGAAAGCCAGGAAGGTGTATCTCCTTCCATTCCATAGGCCACATCGGGATACATCGCACCAAGAGGTCCATGACCTTGTTGAATATTTTGTGCTATCCATTTATTACTGATTGTTTCATTATTTATCCCCTCTACAAAAGTATTTATTGCACTCCATGTTGCGCTTCCATAATCATCGCCGGGACTGACTATGTAAAACAGCTCAGGAAAATTTTTTCTAATCCATATACCACTGTCATCTTGGTCGGATATAGTATAAACCCTCAACTTTGAGATTAATCTCTTAGCCTCATTTTCAGTTTTTGTGTTTTTGATTTTATACAATGCTTGAGCAAGTGTATTAGCTCCTCCCCATACACAAACCCACAAAGGTCGTTCATCGTTTTCTTCGAGAACCTTAATAATCCAATCAGAACCTTCTGAATCTTTCCCCTCACCAACTCCTTCCATTCCATATTTCGCTATACCTTGTTTAACTATCTTCAATAAATCTTTAGCGCTTGGAAATCCTTTTTCGTGCTTATTGAGGTTGGGCTGTACCTCACCATATGCATGAACTACTTTCCTTATCAATTCAGGTCTAACTCTATTTTTCTGCCAGACAGATGTTGTGGCAATTAACCCTTCTATATCAATTACATTTGAATATAAAAGTAATCGAACCAATGATTGTGTATCATCTGGATCAGCATCAATATCGGTAAGAATAATTGCTCTGTGTTTTTGAATTGACTGTGAAAATAGAGATTGAAACAATAAGTTTAAGAAAAATAGTATAAAAACAACTGTTTTAATACCCATTTTTAATTTAAAATTCAGTAACAACTCATTCATAGCTAACCTATTTTATTTCTTCAAAAACCATTTTATCTATGTTAAAGTAATTACCATCAAAAACAAGTCTGAGTACATGTTTTCCGGCATTGAGTTTGATTTCCTTTTTTATCACCTCCCACTTCTGAAATCCTGATGTATTGGGAATTGAAAAAGTACCTGTGATATCTTTTCCATCGCATTCAAGATGCATTTTCCCGCTATCGAAGGAAGATGCTATATAGAATAGGACTCGATACTTAGCAGATTTTTTAACATTTACCGTGTACGATAAAAATTCACCTTTATTTATCCATCCAACATTGTAACCCCCTTCAGAACATTTTTCAATGTCAACACCTTCTTTAAATCTGTACTCTCCACCCTCGTTAACATCGTTTTTATCATAGTAGGCATCACAGGGACAACCCATATCAAAATCTTCTGCTTCAATTGTACCCGGGATAGTATGTTTTTTGAATGCTTTTTGTTTCTTATCACAAACTTCCAATAACCTCCATCCAAAATAAGAACCATCTTTTGAATCAAGCAAACTCGCCTTCCTGCCCTCTTTAACGGGAGTATTAACAGAAAGCATGAGATTTGGAAATTTCTTATTGATAATTTTTAATAGACCGTAGTACGTGTACTCAATTTTCCAGAGCTGATTGTCATCATTGGTAAAGTTAGATACAATTAGCCTGGAGCCATCTTCATTACACTGAATTACTTTATTTTTTTCTTTACGATTTGAAATTTTATAAACGCCCTTTCCAACATATTCTAATTTCCACTGGTTGGCGATATTTTTCCTTTGTGTTGTAAGTTTTAATTCTGAACCAAGCACTAAATTTCCTGCGTTGTTCTGAGGGACAAGATAATAATGAGGTGTACAATCAAGCTCTGCATATTTATTCAGTGGGGGAATTTTACTATCAAAATTAAACTTTATAACATAAGCCATTTCATCAAACCACTTATCAGGTAATTTTATAATGAGCCCATCCGGTTTTTGTTTATATTTTAGAGGAATGTATTCTTTTGCTTCTCCATTTATCATTACGACCGATTTCAAATTCTTAAGGTTAATTCTATCTGAGCCCAAAAGAGATAGTTTTATTTTCTTCTGGCCTTCTTTCCAACCCATAAGAATTGCATAGAGGGTTGTATTATCCTTTGAACGAGTATAACGAATATCTTTCTCAGTGCCCTGAGGAGGAGCTATGAAAACACCATGATCAGCTCCCATTTTTGTGGGACCTTCGCCGAACCAGTCCCACATACGCGTATTATAAATAGCTTCTCCATATTTTTTAAGCCAGTCTCCGATTTTATAGAGTATCTCTTTTTGCTCATGAGGAATTGTACCGTCGGCTTTCGGTGAGATATTCAAAATCAAATTACCATTCTTACTAACTTTATCAATTAATGAATGTAATAACTGTTTTGCCGAATAATATGTTAGACCATCGGTATAACACCAACTAGATGGACTTATGGCATCATCGGAAAGCCAGTAAAATTCAGTAGGATACGTTGGACCACCACGCTCATAGTCAAGAACTGCACATTCTATATTTAATCCATCCTTGAAAGTTGCAACAACCTCTTTGTCCCATTCTATCGCACGATTGTAAAAGTATGACAGGAATTCAAGTAATACAGGTTGTGAGATTTTATTCAGATTAAAATCCTGATATAGTATATCAGGTCTATACAAATCTATTAATTCCTTAAGCTTAGCCAACCATAGAGCTTCATTTTTTTCTTTTCCCTGTTGGCCATAGAGTATCTGGAGTTTGGGATCATCCATTTTGGGAACATACTCATAATATCCAGTTATATTGTATGCATGATGCATAGAGAGAAATAGTTTTATGTTTCTTTTTCGGATAGCTTTAGATAGCAACCCAACCAGATCAATTTTTGGTCCCATATCTTTTGCATTCCAGGGATTAACTTTACTTGCCCACATTGAAAAACCGTCGTGGTGTTCGGCAACCATTCCAGCAAATTTAGCACCTGCATCGGCAAATAGTTGAGCCCATTCATCTGGGTCAAAGTTTCCACCTTTTGATTTTAGCTTGGGAGCAAATTGGACAAAGTTGCCCTGTTTATCTTTTGCTCCAATAATAAAGTAATGATATGGCCATTTGCTTATATCACCATACTTTTCTATATGATGTTTATTTTCAGCAGATCCTTCTATGTACATGTTTCGGGGATACCATTCATTGGCAAATGCTGGCACCGAGTAAACCCCCCAGTGTAAATAAATACCGAACTTTGCATCTTTAAACCATTCTGGAACGGGGTTCACTTTCTCCAACGATTCAAATGATGGTGAAAAAGGTTGCCCTTGAATTGGTACACAGAGCTGAATAAGTAAAATTGTAATAACCAACAATTTAGTTTTCATTGTTTAAATACCCCTCTCTTCAAATTGTACCCTTCTAAATCCTTTTAATATAAACAATTTTAAATTTAAAGCGAGTAATTTTTATAATTTTTATATTTTATATTTTTTCTCGATATTATTTTTCCCTATTTTTAATTATTATGAATCTGTACAATCTTATTTTTAAAATTTAGCACTGACGATTAAAGAATATGTGAGGTATTATTGGAATATAACCTGCATTATCGGTAAGATTTTAGAGTTTTAGCATTCTTTATTTATTTTTATTTTTTTAATTTATCCTCAAACCTTTTAAAATTGGACAAGTTCTTTTTCCACTTTGGGATAAATCTTATCTATTTGCTCCTGTACTTCAATTGTTTTACTTATCGCTGTGATAATACGGCAATAGCGAGGTGCATCGTCCATATTTCGTCCCCTGCGGTCTTTTAAATATTTCTGTAGTACCTGATAACCACCAATGTGGTAGTTCCAGACTTCTGGTGTGATACCCTCGAAATATTTATCTTTGTTTATGTAAATACGTTGTTCACTCTCCTTATAAATGACTTTTTCTATGCGATCGTTGGTACCACTACCCTGATACTTAGCAATTGGTGGATCTAGATCCGGGCTTTTGAGAAGATGCAGGTCCGCCAGCTGCTTTCCAAAGCCAGCTATTTGTTTGAATAGTTCATGACTGGCGGTAAAAGGCACGCGCGGGAAATCAATTTTTAAAAACTCAGCATAGGTTTCGCGGTAGATGTTACTGTAAAAAACACCGTAGATATAATAAAGAATCTCTTCCGGCGTAGGCTTTTGCCCATAAACCGATTGCAGTTTTTCAAAAATTTCTTCTGGGATATTTGGTTCTTTTTCGTATTGGTGTTGATTGAATATGTCCTTCTTGTTTTTATCGGGGTAAAGAAATAATGGGAATATATATGTTATTTCACTAGTCTTATTAGATACATATGAACTTTCAATTATTAATTCAGAAATTAAGCAATGTCGCCAATCTCGGCTTGCTTTAACTTGTTTTGAAATAGTCAACCCAATATTTTCTTCCAGCATGTGGCACATGACTTCGGGACGCATGCGTTCAACCAAGGCTTGATGATAAAAAATGTATCTTTCATCAAATGGGCGATATAGTATCTTTTTAATGTATTCATTTATGTTGGTAATTTTTGATATTTCTTCTCTTACACTTTTAATTTTCCAGTTTGCTTTATTTCTTAAATTATATGCTTGTAGTATTATTTCATCAGGTTGAGAAAGATTCTGAAATTGTAACATCCTATTTTGTAATTCCCTTTTATTATAACTGATAACAAAATTGTCCCGTGAAGTAACAATTCCAACGCTGTTTACCGGAAAAATCTCATTGATTCGTTTCCATTCTAAATATTGTTGTACTTTTTCAGTATCTCTTTTTACAAAGAAATAAAAAGGGCTTTGCGGGTTTATCTCAACATAATTTTCTTTCTTAAAGTCATTTCTCTCCAGCCATTCATATTTTTCTTCTCTCAATCCATATAAGTCCCGATGAAATACTTTTGTCTCTTTCGGCTTTTTATTCTTAATAAATAGAGCAATCGCTACACCCTGGCGAATATCAAAAACGTTTCCATCCTTGCCACCATCTGGTGTGGTTTCCTTTTTCAGGCTGTTACCGTGCAAATCGAGAATGTAAATCTCATCAAAGGTCTTCATAAGGCTCTGGCGCATACCGCGAAAAGTAGGATTATCAAGATAACTGTGATTGGTAATCATACCCACAATTCCATAGCCTGACCTCTGAATTTTCCACTGGGCAAAACGTAAAAATTTTACATAGTCATCCTGTAGCCATTTAGGATTTTTCTCGCCAAGTGGTTTACCATCGACTTTGTAATAACTCTGGGTACTATCTATATCTTCCTTGAGCAATCGTTCAGTCCATTCGTTTATATTGGCAGATATACCGCTGTAGGGCGGATTTCCAAGAATAACCAGCACAGGCTGATCTTTTTTTACCTTACCTGCCATGTGGCTTTCTTCACTCAAAGATGAAAGTCCCGGGATAGAGATTTGTTTGATTTCTTCCATCTCCAGTGTATTGGTCAGAAATAGATTAAAGCGCTCATCCTCAGCCATTTTATAGCCAAGTTCCTCAAAAATAAAGCCTATCTTTAAATGACCGATTGCATAAGGTGCCATCATCAGTTCAAAGGCATAATAATTTTTCAGTATATGATTCTTAATCCATGTGTGCAAACCGCCTTCGCCGTACTTTTCTTTAAATTCATTAGCAGCAAATCGTATGGCTTCGGTGGGGAAGGTGAGTGTTCCACCCGCTGGATCAAGTAGTTTCACCTCTTTGCTGGCAAGCCCATCCGCCAGATCAAAATGGGATTTCAGTATAGAATGAATAGAACGAACAATATAACTAACCACCGGTTCTGGTGTGTAATATACGCCTCGCCGCTCGCGTATTTCTGGATCATAGGTTGCCAGAAATGTTTCATAAAAATGGATGATTGGATCTTTTCCCTTACCGGTTTTATAATATTCATGCAGGATTTTGTTAACGTCGGCGACATTTAGAATTTCTGCGATATCATCAACAATAATTTGCAGGGATTTTGGTGGATCTTCAAGCGATATAAAGCGGAAAACGTCGCGTAAGATTCCAATGGTATGGGGAATAAATTCGAAAGCCAGTTTACGATTGAACTCGCCATTTGCTCTTGTTCGCGCGGCAAACAGGCCATAAGTAATGGTTTGGGCATATAAATCAGCGAATTGTTTCTTGGTTAAGGTTGCAATCAGATATTTTTTAAAGGCTTCATAAAAACCGATAATTTTTTTATGCCCTTTACTACTCTTTTCTGACATTTCGACTGCTATCACCTCATCACGAAGGAAACGTGTTCGTTTTGCCAGCTCAATCGCAAGAGAGCGTGCAGTTTGGACTTTTGGAAGTGAGAATGAAAAGAACAGGCCAAGTAGTTTCTTGAATTTATCCGCATTTTCTAAAGGCGGTGTTTTTTGCAGTTTTTGTGCAATTACTGGACGCCCTATCATTACCTGTTCGATAAGCTTACCATCTCTGTAAAGCCGGAATTCATAGAAGTTTGTCAAAATCACATTAGGGAAGGTAGATAAATATCGTTTTAATTGTTCTGTTCCCTCAATATAATTTAGATTTGTGACTGAAGGATCTTTGGCTTCGATGTATCCGGTGATATGGTTTTTACCGTCCCATACACGAAAATCAGGGTTTCCTGCCTCAGTCTTTTTAGGAATGATAGTTACATCAATGTTTTTAATATTCTGAATTTCTGCATATCGTTTGATCAACTCTTCGAGATGTTTGTAATAACTTTCTTCACGGGCATCGCCACGATTAAAAGTTTCAGTAAGATTTTCAAGGTATCGTTCGAGTATTTCTCTCATTTAATATATTTCTCCCTTAATAGTATTAATAAATTCAATTTCAAATTGAACATATGTTCTTCTTTGTTTCCACATCATATAAAATCTAAAAACAATTTTTCAAATTGGGAAAGAAGAAAGACTGTAAAATAGATATTTGTATCTTTATAAATTTGTTTTGCATTCCGGATATACCATTTATAATATTTAATAAGAAATAGTACGTTTCTAGTTCGGATTATAAAACAAAAATTTTTCTGAAATCTTTCACAATAGCATTCTTAAAATATTTGTTAATATGGAAACTAAAAATAGTGTTACAGAATAAGAAAAAAATTAACATTAAAAGTTGAAATAATAAATTCATTCTAGTATAATTCATTTTTTTGGTATATAACAACAAATATTACCGGTGGTAATGGATCGCGCCGCAGTATAATACAGTGAAGTTGGTCGTTAAAAATTATTACGTTTCATTTTGATACCGTTTTTCTATTAAATTCATATGGCTAATAATATTAGATTCTCTTTCTTTATTAAGTTTTCGTCTATGGTATGCAAAGAATAAACAAATAACACCTACAATCAGGGTGACATGTACTACTAACCATGCGATACAAAGTTTCGTTGAAATAACGGATCCAGTAATGATAGCGATTAGTGTCGAAAGGCCTATACCGAGAAAGAGAAAACCTATTGAGTTATATATATATTAAGTTTTTCGGTAATGGTCTCAATATCTTTTTTTAAATTATCCCATTCTTCACATAAAATGGAATAAGCTTTACCTGACTTGGGTGGAAGAATTTTATAACCTTGTTTCACTTGAATTGAGTATTTCTCATTCATCTTTATCTACCTTTTCTTTTATAACAAAACCTGTAGTTTTAGCATTTATTAAAATAGTATTGCCGCAATTATTGCATATTACCGGAATTATAGGCATTATTGGTGTGCCCCCTACTACCAAGCTTCCACCACGAAATTCTCTTAACTCAAAAACTCTATCTTGAACTGACCAATTTCCAACCCCACACATAGGACAGGGTCGTTTTTGCCATTTTTCATTAAGAAATTGAATGATCCTTTCCACAACATTTTTTTCCATATCACCTCCTATATATTTTTAAAATTTTTGCGCATAATTTGACAACCATCGATACAATGTTTTAAAAAAGCAAACTGATTAATTAAAAGAAAAAATTGCCTGAACTTTTTCATAATTTATTGTTTGATACAAACTTTGAGATAGACTAACAAGAAAACATCTTGAACTACCAATATGTAATGAATCAGTCAGTTTTATGCGCCCGTTATGCTTCAGATTATTTTTCATAAGGTGGTTTCCATCGTTTTGTCAGTTCTTCCAAACTCCAAGTAATTAGTTTATGTGATAAAACCCTAACGGTTCCAGATGGTATAGGAAATAAAATATTTTGTGTTAAATCTGATTCGTAGGTTTCACCACGTTCAGTAATTATCCCTAACAAATTACCATCCATATCAACGACAGGTCCTCCACTAGCACCTCTTGCATATGTATTATCTATCCAATATTCAGCAGCTTTTAAAGAAAACGAAATTTGTTTTTCGAAAAATTTAGTTTTAAAATTTTTAGATATAATGTGAAAAACGCCACCAATTATTCCATGTTTTACCATAATCCAGGGGATAATTGAATATGAAAATTCTTTGATTTTATTTATATTTTCTTGACCGCCAACTGCAGATTTATCTATATTTTCAGGTAAATCTAATGGTAGGCGTAAATCTTCTGAAAAACCTGCCATAATTACTTCTGTACCCTCTTTGGGGATATCTTGAGACAGTGAAATTGGAGGAACTTTGTGCGGCTTTAAAGGAGCTAATATAGCTAAGTCAATATTTAGAGGAGAAATAAATTTTTGTCCTTGGATTCCAAGGCTAATTCCACCAAATTTATAAATACATGAAAATGCTCCACCGCCAATATACGGAATTGCTAAAATACTTTTAGATTTATCTTTTACTTGACTAGAAACGACATGATTAGCAGTTAAAATAAAACCAGATTCATTAACTATCACACCACTACCATGTGAGTATACTTTACCAGTTTTATTATCAATTACAACTATTTTAACTAGAGACTTTTTAACAATATCAGTTACTTTAACTTTTGTCATAATTCCCTCGATTTATTATTGAAGCATAATATAATATTATTTATACTAATGCAAAAAAGAAAAAACTAATGTTCATGGCTACCTAATAAATGTTGCCAAATAATTGTTGATTTTTTATTATTCATAAATTTAATCATGTTTTATACTTATTTTTCTTTTTGTACAAGTTGTTCGTTTTACCAACTTAAACTAAAAATCAGGAGGACTTCTTATACCTTTTCCGCTTTGATTAATCACATGAGTATACATCATAGCTGTCTCCACATTTTTATGTCCTGATAATTCCTAAACCATTTTGACATCACAACCTGCTTTCAAAATATGGGTAACAGATGAACAACGAAAAGTATTATAACCAGCATGTCTGGTTATCCCTGCCTTTCTAACAGCTTGCTCTACTTTAATCTCTTTAAGTTGAGGTCCATGGTGGAAGTCGATTATCCGCTTTATCCAGTTCATTTAAGCCTCTTCCATACGAATGCTGTAATTCTATAGCTAAATCGTCTGGTGGACTTGATCGAAAAACCTGCAGAAGTGGCTCGGAACTTTGATAAAGGGTCACTTGTTTTTATGAAAGCAATTTCCTTCACCAAATACTTTCTAGTTTACATAACAATGTTGCAATAAATACTAAAAAACAATTTCATTTTTGTCAATACCCAATTTAAGAAATTTGCACATCCACAGGCAGCCAGCTAACGCCTGACGAAACCCGCACAAGTGCTTAGCAGCACCGACTGTAATATTTACAAAAAACTCTTTAAGAACACTAATCCTTAACTTATTCAGTTCGTCTAAACATAAATTACTGTTCTTTCAATTTAATCAGCAATTTGTTTATTTCTTATCGCATCAATTACTGCTGGTGTAAAATATCAGTTTTTTATCAAATAACTGTTCAAACTCAGTTATTATATCAACATCACTATTTTCATCAGGACCTCCAACAGAATATGATCCAAAAATACCAATCATACGGATAACAAATTCAGAATCGTGATAAGTTAATTTCTCTCTTAATATTATCTGAATATTTCCACAACCAATTCTATTACTACTTGTTTTTATTTTATTGTTTTCCGCACCATTGTTTTTTTTAATGTTATATGAATAAATAATTGTTTATCCATTTTGATCTTGTCCAATTTTATTTTTTAAACTTAACTCTAAATAGTCTGCCGAGTGTAATTTATAGAATTCCTTGATTCCCTTTTTATTCGCTGTTATACGCTGAGGCAACTGCCTATTTTTTAATTTTAATCATTTCGTTTCCACCCCGCATAAATTCATAGGGTACTTTCATTATCTCTAAATCATTAACTTTATTAATTAAACTGTCAATAATTTTATCAACAAATAACGATTTCTTACCATTAAGTCCGATCAAGGGAAATATTCTAATTTCCCTGGATATCCTCAGCATTTCTTTAATAGAATCTTCATGAAACTCATAACTCAATCTATCATCATATAGAAAAAGGAAATGGGACGATAAAACCAGGGAGAATTCATCATCTTTAAAAGGAAGTTTGGGAAGTTTGGATTTGATATATTTATTACCTCTCTCATTCCGGTAGTGATTAATAAACGCCTTATATGTAGCCTTGCGATGTTTTATTAATTCGCCAGGGGTTTTGAAATAATTCCAAACATACATATCTTCGATTCCAAAAAGTGTCTGCATAACATTTGAAAGATCATTCTCACATTTCGCCTCAAGAACATCAGGGTCGATATCATAAAGAACATCGGTAGCGATAACATCGTATCCCTTTTTCGATAATTCAGCTGTAAAAGAAGATGCTCCAGATGCACAATCTAATATTTTATTATTCTTCAGGTAATCCAAGGATAAGTCAAACATTTTCATGTACTCGTCGTAGCTCCGACCCACAAATACTATCTTGTCTATGTTAAATTTCTTTTCCATTTTAATTCACTTCTATTTCCTTTGCGTATAACGTTTTGGGGATATGTGAATTCCCAACGATAGTTGGGATTTGGACAAGAGTAAACAAGCCACATATCCTCCTACTAAGTAATCCGAATAGCGAGATCGAAGCGCAGCAGAGTTTCTAATCCCACTTACTTTTTCTTTCAACCATACATCCAAGCCCTAGGTGACTGCTATATCTTTAGATGGTTTTACAGCAATGACAATCTCTACTGGTAATCCAAATAATTTAAATTTTTCTCTGTATTTTATCTTGAATCCAGCTTCATTTATTGATTGTTTGACATATATTGGTCTACAGTCAACATATTGAGGGAATTTTTTATGTGCCCATTCATATAGCTCCAATAATAGTGACTTTTCATTCTCCTTTGACATACTAACGACTCCAAGTCTACCGTTAGGTTTCAAGACTCTTTTAATTTTAGTAAGAATCTCTGGGATCTCAGGCGTATCGAAAAGTTCGAGGGTAAAACTCATAAAAACAGCATCAAATTTGTTATTCTCGTAGGGCATCTCTAAAGCGTCTCCACAGTATAGCTCAACCCTGTCCAAAAGTCCAGCTTTTTTAAGCCTCTGTTTGCTAATTTCCAGCATTCCAGAAGATATATCAATACCATAAACATTTCCATCTTCACCTACCAACTTTGCCATTTTCATTAGGCAATGACCTGTACCAAAACCAATCTCTAAAACAACATCTCCTTTCTTGATGTCTAGTAACTTCAATGCTTGATTTCTATGTTTTTTCTCAGAAACTCCGGCAAAATAATCGTAAAATCGACTGATCTTATCATAAGTTTTTTTCGCTTGAGCCCTAGTTCTATGTACTCGCAATACCAAAGGGTTTTTCAAATTCATTACATGTCTCCTTTAGCGAGTTCGGGAAATTTCGGACAACGTTCGGGGGTATGCAAAGTCCCGCTTTGTGGGATTTGGGCGTAACCGAGTGCGAAGCTACATATCCCCCTGTTGTCCGAGTGCGAAAGCACTGAAGCGAGCGGGAAGTTCGTCTCGGTGGCATATCACTCTTCCTCTTTTCGTTTATTCAGTTCTTCTAATACGCTTTTTACCAAATCTTTGTAATATTCTACTAATCTATAGTTTTCCTTTTCCCAAGGTTTTGATGGGTCCTTTTCATATTGAATAATCTGCCTTAAATAATCTCTTTTAGCAATTCCGATCTCTCTAGAAATGGTCGTCAATATAATACCTGCCTGTCTGTCATCTCTGGCTTCTCCTCTTTTAAGTAATTCTTTTTTAATCACTTCTCTATTTATAACTTCGTGTTTTAAACACAGAGGAAGCAATATTTCCCTTATACGACGGGGAGTAGTTCTAGCTTCTGATAAATAGTTAGTCAGCAGATCTCTAAGTTCATTTTCATTGTATTTTCCAGGTTCATCGGACATTAAAATTTTAAATTGCCTTTTTCTAGTTCTTTCTTTCTCGACCTCTTCTGGTATTATTACTGTTCGAGCAATAAGCTCTTCACCGTTCCTTGTTCTCACATATTTCAAAATGACTGCATTGATACTAACTCCATAATTATTTGAGAGCCATTCAATCATTCTTTGTAATGACTCCTCAATCGAAAAACCAACAAGGAGAATTCTCTGAGTTTTATTAATGGTTAAATCTTCTAGATCAATTTCTTCAAATTTCTCACTTAAGTAGTCTTCCAAACTTTGGTTAGTGTACTTGATACATATTTCGCTGAGCTTATCAACATCCCATGAAGAAACATCTGAAGCATAATCAATGGCTTGAGTTAGTACATCTCTTGGGAGTTTATCTCTTTTCAATTCGACTACAACAAGATTTCCTGATTTATCTATACCAAGAAAATCCATTGATCCTGATTTTGTTGGCACCTGCTCCCCTATAATCAATATATCTTCTCCAAGTATTTGGGGATTGCTTTTAATCCATTTCTCCAGGTCCTCTGTTTCTTTTCGTCCTGCTTCAACCATTGTCATCTCAATAGGCTCCAATTTACCGTTAATAATTTGCCATACTTTTATTTCTGTTGCCATATATATACCTCCATTTCAAAGAGGCCGAGCCGAATTTCGGATAGCGTTTCGGGCATACGAAGTTCGACTTTGCCGATTTTGTGCAAAGCGAAGAGCAGCCGTATGTCCGCTGTTAGGCGAAGTGCCTTCTAAAGCTCTCATAATATTTTTGAATGTTTCTTTCTCTTTTTGAAGCGTATATTCTCTAACTGAACCACCCGAATTATATTCTTAGGATCATACTTTTGAATCAAAAATGTAGCATCTTTAGTTCCGTAGTAAACCCAAAACCGAAACGGTACTTCGACAGCTAGCAATTTCTTAATGGATTTAATTCTAAAAGACGAATCAATTTCAAAAACTGAAACAGGTCTCAAATCTGCCAACCAGACAACATCAATTAGATCACCTCTTCCGTCAGCTCTGAAATTATCTACTCGATACTCACTCAAGCCCTTAAGATTAAAGCTGTTAGCTAAGTTGGTAATACCATGTTGTATAGCGTCATGAAATTGCTTCCTATTCAAAGATTTCCACAAAATCTCTTCCGAGATATGCTTTATATCATGTATGACAGATTCAATAAAAGCTTGTCTCTCTTCAAGAATTTTTGGCATCGGGTCACCTCATAATCATGTAAACGTTGATGGCATTTCGTATGACGTTCCCAGCGTATACGACGTTGCGACCAAAGGGATCAATGTCCCGAAGGGCAAGGGCGTAATCCCGCAGCGTATATGCTGTGTTATCTGCTGTCGCGGTATTTTTCAAATTAACCATGTTTTGACTAACGTCCATATTCCTAATAGAGT